>JASIGS010000658.1 GCA_030052355.1 Streptosporangiaceae bacterium
TCCGGAGTCTCCGTAGCCGCGGATCGTCGCCCGCTGCGCTTGCTCGGCCTGATACTGCCGTTCGGCCAGCACGGGACCCTCGAACCGGCGGACCCTGTCCGGCGGGATGCCCGCAGCCTCGGCGATCTCGTCCGCCGTCTCGCCAGCCCGGATGCGGTCCTGGATCTCCTTGGGTCGCAACGGATTCTCCACTTCGATCTCGTACTGGGCGAGACGAGAGAACTGTCCCTTGGCCACCGTCCGCAGCCGGTCGTCGATGGGCAACAGGAACCTGCCGCTTCGCCCCGGAACCGCGAGGATGGCATAACTGCCGTCCTCGCTGACTGCGACGAGGCGCAGTTCCTGCATGCGTTCCCTCCTGCGGCTGCCCGGCCGCGCGAGGCGGAACCCGGACATGCCCTACACGAGTCTGTCGGCTTCATGCCCGCCAGGCCAGCATCTCGCCCGGCATGTCCCCGACTATCCGAGTCGCGACCGCCGCCGGGTTTGGCGTGGTCCCTCCTGGCCTGCCCCGGCGGCCGGGCACAAGCCCGCCAGGGCCGACGTCAGCCCTGCTCGGAAGGGTATTCACGATGGCGCCGGCCAGGGTCCCGAACTCCGATATTGGGCCGGGAACGTGGCGACGGCAGCGACTGCGGCTCGCGACCCGGGGCCGGACAGCACGGGGTATGATCGTACAAGAAATGTTCGGTTACAGAAGTATCTTGGTAGAGACGCCCCGGCCGGAGAGCATTCGCAGCAACCCGCGGGCGCCGTGGCTCGCCGTCGGCGTGGTCTGCTTCGGCGCCTTCATGGGCCAGCTTGACGCCAGCATCGTGACCCTGACGTTCCGCCCGATGGAGCGCGACTTCGGTGCGCCGCTGGCGGCCGTGCAGTGGGTGTCGCTCGCCTATCTGTTGCTGCTCGTCGCGCTCGTCACGCCGGCCGGCCGGCTTGCCGACGGGGTGGGCCGCAAGCTCGTCTACGGCTACGGGTTCATCATCTTCACCCTGGCGTCCGCCGCGTGTGGCCTGGCCCCGTCACTGTCGGTGCTGGTCGTGTGCCGGCTGATCCAGGCCGTGGGCGCGGCGATGTTGCAAGCCAACAGCGTCGCGCTGGTGACCACGAGCGTTCCGCCTGGCCGGATGCGGCTCGCCCTGTCCATACAGGCCGCCGCGCAGGCAGTCGGCCTCGGACTCGGCCCGACCCTGGGCGGGCTGCTCACCGAGACCGCCGGGTGGCGCGCGGTCTACTGGATCAACGTGCCAGTCGGCTGCGCAGCCGTCGTGGCCGCCCGCTACCTGCTGCCGCGGACCAGGCAGCTGAGCCGCACCGACTCGTTCGACTGGCTTGGCGCGCTGCTGCTCGGCCTGGCGACGACCGCCGTGCTCGTCGCGCTGTCGGTGCTCGGCGGCCTGCCCCTGCCCGGCTGGTCAGCGGCCGTGATGGCGGCTGCAGCCGTCGGGGCGGCGCTGGCTTTCGCCATCCGGCAGCGCGATGCGAGATTCCCGCTCATCCCGCCGGAGTTGCTGCGGTCGCGGCGCCTGGCGCTCGGCCTGGCGGGCGCTTGCTGTGGTTACCTCGCCCTCTTCGGCCCGCTGGTGCTGGTGCCGCAGCTCCTCGCGGGGCACGTCAGCGCCCTGCGGACCGGTGCGATCCTGTCCGCACTGCCTGCCGGGTTCGGGATCGCCGCCTTGACATCAGAGGCGGTTTTCCCCAAGGGCACAAGCAACCGGGTGCGCGGCTGCGTCGGAGCAGCCGCGTGCGCCGCCGCGCTCGTTATGCTGATGTTCATGGGGAAGTCCACGGTAGGGATTGCGGTGCTGCTGGCGCTGGCTGGCCTGGGACTCGGGATCTTCGTACCGGCAAACAACGCTGTCATCATGCGCAGCGCCAGAGCGAACTCGGCTGCCGTGGTCGGCGGGCTGGTGAACATGGCCAGGGGCATCGGCACGACGTTCGGGATCGCGCTGGTGACGCTCGCGCTGCACCTGGCCGGTCCCGGCGGCACGCTGGCCTTCGGCGTGCTGGCCGCGGCTGCGGGCTGCGCGGTCCTGATAGCGATGGCCATTCGCCCGCTCGGTGGGGCTTTGGGTGCAGGCACCAGCGGGCCAGCCGCCCGCGATGCGCGGACGGATCACGCCGGTGCCTTCGGCTGAGCGCGGCCGCGCCGGCGGTAAGGCTGCCGGACTCTCCCGCCCTGCGGGTCGGCTTGCCGACACCGACCCGGCGGGCATCTCGCTCGCCGACGCCGTATCCAGGCTGCGGCGCGCTATGCGCCGGGCGGCCCGCGCGCAGGGACCGGGCGGGTCGCTGCCCGGCGGCCTGTCCGTCGCCCAGCTGGAGTTCCTGTCCTGCCTGGCCGAGAACCCGGCCGCCCGGCCTGGCCAGTTGGCGCGGTTGCTCAGGCTGGCGCCGAGTTCGGTGGCCACGCTCGTCAACGGCATGACAAAGGCTGGCCTTGTCGTGCGGACGGGCGGCGTGGAAGACAAGCGCACTGCCACGCTCGACCTCACCAGCGCCGGGCACTCGGTGGTGGCGGAGTGGCAGGACGTCAACTCCCGGATCCTGGCCGCCGCGCTAGCCGCGCTGCCCGGCCCGAGCCGCCGCAGCCTCGACTCCTCGCTGCCCGCGCTGCGCGAGCTGACCTCCGCCATCGACGCGATCGCGGACGCACCGACGCCGGTCGCCGCGGACGAGGGATCAGCAGCGGCGACCGGATGACGCACGGGCCTACCGGGCCGTCAGCGTCGCTCCAGGCTGGGTGCGGGTCACAGTCCGCAGTCACCTAGGATTCGGGATCATGCGAGTCGATGCGGTCTACGGAGCTATCGGGCGCTTCGCGGTGCGCTTCCGGTGGCTAGTTCTCCTCTTGTGGATCGTCGGGGCCGTGCTCGCCACCACCCATTTCCCGTCGCTGTCGAGCGTGACACAGGGCAACAACCAGAAGTTCCTGCCCGCCAGCGCGCCCAGCTCGAAGGCAGCCACGCTGGCCGCGCCGTTCGGCACCGCCGACCGGCAGCCAGTACCCGTCGTCGTCGCTACCCGGTCGGGCACGCTCACGCCGGCCGACATCACAGCGATCAACACGCTGCAGGGCAACCTCGCCAAGGTGCCGGGCATTGCCAAGGTGGAGAACGCCGGCCGGTCGACCGATGGCCAGGCCGAGCAGCTAGTCGCGCTGGCCAACTTTTCTGGCGGCGGCAGCCAGACCTACCAGACCGATCTGATCGACGGGATGCGTGCGGAGATCAGGAGCACCGCCCTGCCGGCCGGGCTGCAGGTGCACCTCGCCGGTGACCTAGCGGCCGCCGTCGATGAGCAGAAGGCTTCGGGCAACACCGCCAAGGAAGTGCAGGCCCTGTCGGTCCTGTTCGTGATCGCGCTGCTGGTGCTGATCTTCCGGTCGTTCTCGCTTGCCCTCACCACCGTGCTGCCGGCCGCGATCTCGGTGGGGATCGCGGGCCCGCTGGTGGCCGAGGCGGCCGCACACGGGCTTCAGGTCTCGCCAATCGCCCAGTTGTTGCTGTATGTGCTCGTTATCGGCGCGGGCACCGACTACGGCCTGTTCCTGGTCTTCAGGGTCCGCGAGGAGCTGAGGCGGCGTGGGGGTGAGCATGACATGGGAGGCGAGCGCTTCCCTGGTCAGGCGACCCTGCGCGGCAGCGTGCTGAGCGACCTGCTGCACCCGAGGCAGGCAGCGAGGGATGCGGTGGTGACGTCGGTCACCAGGGTCGGCGAGTCGATCAGCGCGTCCGGCGCCACGGTGATCGCGGCCGTCCTGACGCTGCTGCTCGCCTCGTTCTCCTTCTACTCCGACCTGGCGTGGCCGTTCGCCATTGCGGTCGCTGTCATCTTGCTGGCCGGGCTGACCTTGCTGCCCGCGCTGCTATCGATCAGGCTGTCGCTGCTGGCCGTGAAGCGCTCGCTGTTCAAGTCCGCGTTCGGCAAGCCCAAGCTGCTGCCCTGGAGCATCCAGGGATCCGGGAAGCCGGGCGCGTGGGGCCGGGTGGCCGGTCGCATCGTGCAGCACCCGGTACCGACGCTCCTCGCCGGGGTCATCTTCTTCGGCGGCCTGTCGTTCGCCGTGCTCGGTTACGCTGCGGGTGGTTTCGGCGGCAGCACCGCTCCGCCGGCTGGCAGTGACTCCGCGGCCGGCAACGCTCTGCTGGCAAAGCACTTCCCGCAGTCCGCCGCGAACCCGACAAGCCTGATCTTCAAGTTCTCCGAGCCGGTGTGGAAAGATCCCGGACCTGTTGCCAAGGCGACGAGCGAGCTTTCGGCTACCGGGCTGTTCACCCAGGTCACCGGGCCGCTCAGCCCGGTGGGCAACATCACGCTGACACCGTCGGAGTACCTGGGCCTGTACGACGCGCTCGGTCCGGCGAGCAAGCTGCCGGCGACCCCTTCCGCAAGTCAGCTGCTGAACGGCAAGATCCCGGCGACTGCCTACCAGCTCTATCGCGCAACAGCGAACTACATCAGCCCTGACGGCCACACCATCCAGTTCGAGACGGGGCTCAAGGCCGGCGATCCCGGCTCAACGACGGCGATGAACGCGGTTCCGTCCATCCGTGCGGCTACCGCCAGGATCCAGAAGTCAACGGGTGCCACGGCGTCCGCCGTCGGCGGCGAGGCACCAGCCCTCTACGACATCAGCACGATCTCGGACAGCGACCTCAAGCACATCATCCCGATCGCCATCGTCGCCATCGGGATCCTGCTCGCGCTGGTGCTGCGCAGCCTGGTAGCGCCGCTGTACCTGATCGCCTCGGTGGGCGTTTCTTACCTGGCCGCGCTCGGCCTGTCCGTCCTGATCTTCATCAAGATCGGCGGCAACGGCGGCCTGGTGTTCTTCATGCCGTTCCTGATGTTCATCTTCCTGCTGGCACTGGGCGAGGATTACAACATCCTCATGATGACCCGGATCAGGGAGGAAGCTCACAAGCTGCCCTTGCGCCAGGCGGTGGCGAAGGCCATCGGGGCTACCGGCAGCACGATCACCTCGGCGGGGCTGGTGCTCGCCGGGTCGTTCATCGTGCTGACGGTCGCGGCCGGGAGCGGCTCGGGCGCGAGCCAGGTCCGCGATATAGGCTTCGGCCTGGCGCTGGGCATCCTGATGGACACGTTCCTGGTCCGCACGCTGCTGGTGCCGTCGACGGTCGTGCTGCTCGGCAAGTGGAACTGGTGGCCATCCAAGCTGCACCTGGACCAAACCGTGGCGACCATCACGGCGCCCCCGGAGGAGCCGGCCAGCGTGCCGATTGGCGAGCCGCGCTAGTGGCAGAAGCCGCGCCAGCGGCGGATCGGGCGGTTCGGTGACAGACGTATCGGTGATCATCCCGGTGCACGGGGTCGCGGACTACCTGCCAGGCTGCCTGGACTCGGTGCTGACCGACGCGGACCTAGACCTCGAGGTCATCGCGGTCGAGGATGCGTCGCCGGACGGCTCAGGCGCGATCCTGGACGCGCGGGCGGCCGCCGACCCGCGGCTGCGCGTGGTGCACCTCGACCGCAACGGCGGCCAGGGCGCCGCGCGCAACCTCGCCCTGGGGATGGCGGAGGGGGAGTACGTGTGGTTCGTCGACGGCGACGACCGCGTCACCGAGGGCGCGCTGCAGGCGATCGCCAAGTCGCTCGCCGCCTGCGGGGGCCCGGCCGTCGGGGCGGGGGGTGTCCCCCGGGGGAACTGTGTCCCCGGGGCTGGCAGCAGCCGGCCGGACGTGCTGCTGATCGACTGGCTGAGCCGGTATCCCGACGGCAGGACC
>JASIGS010000010.1 GCA_030052355.1 Streptosporangiaceae bacterium
TAGCGGAGCTATTGCCGACGACGACAACGCCGCCGGACGTCGCGTGGGCGCCGATCCGCGCCGTCGAAGATCTCGGGACACGGCCTAGGAACTGGCGGCGCACGGTCAATAGGCTCGCCGGTGGCAATCAGCGTCAGGGAAGCAGATCTCGACCTCGGCGACGGCGAGACGCTCCACTACTACGTCACCGAGTCAGACCGGGCAGCGGCGCCGGAATCAGCAGGCGGCCTGGTCGTCTTCTGGCACCACGGCACGCCGAACATCGGCGCTCCGCCCGCGCCGTTGTTTCCCGCCGCGGAACGGCTCGGCATCCGGTGGGCCGGCTATGACCGGCCCGGCTATGGCGGATCGACCGCTCGGCCGGGCCGCGACGTCGCGTCGGCCGCCGGATACGTCCGGCGCCTGGCAGATGCGCTGGGGATCGGCGAGTTCGCCGTGATGGGGCACTCCGGCGGCGGCCCGCACGCGCTGGCCTGCGCCGCGCTGCTGCCCGGACGCGTGCTGGCCGTGGTCGGCATCTCCGGGCTCGCACCGCTGCGCGCCGAGGGCCTTGACTGGTTCGCCGGCATGGCGCCGTCGTGCGAGGCCTCGCTGCGCGCGGCCGTCGCTGGCCGCGCGGCGAAGGAGCGGTACGAAGCGGAGGCCGAGTTCGAGCCTGACATGTTCACGCCGGCGGACCGCGCCGCGCTGGAGGGCACCTGGTCCTGGTTCGGCTCGGTGGTCGGCCCCGCGATCGAGGCAGGTCCGGGCGCGCTGATCGACGACGACCTCGCCTACGTCAGCGCGTGGGGGTTCGATCCCGCGGGCGTCGCCGCTCCAACACTGCTGCTGCACGGCGGAGCGGACCGCATCGCGCCGAGTTCGCACGCGGAGTGGCTGGCGCGCCAGATCCCCGGCGTGCAGCTCCGCCTGTCCGCTGGCGACGGCCACATCTCGGTGCTGAACTCTGGCGAAGCGGCCCTGACCTGGCTGCGCGACCACGCAGGCTGAAACAAACACACGGGGTGAACGGCGCGCGGTGCGAACTGCCGGTCCGGCAGCCCACGGCTGCCGGACCGACGGACTGACATCTCCTAGTTCACGAACACGTGCGGGTCGTGCTTCACGCTCGTGTCGACCACGGGACCGTACGTCGCGGAGAACTTCCCGGTGCCCGAGCACACGCTAGGTCCTGACGACTTCTTGAACACCTGGTTCGTGAACGTGATCGTCTGGGCCTTGTTCGACGCCGAGCCTGTCGTGGTCTTTGCCTTGTAAACGCAGGTGACCTCGCCGAGGATGCTGTCCACCATCACCTGGGTGGCGGAGTTCGACACCTTCACCGGGTCGCCCTTGCTGTCGCTGATCGTCGTCTTGAACGGCAGGTTCTCGATTTTGACGCTCGCGGCTGGATGGCCGGGCAGGATGTCCGGCCCCTTCGCCGTGCAACTGGTAAAGGTCTGCACGGTCACCGACTCGCCAGCGGTGCCTGGCTTCTTGGGATTGTTCGTGACCTTGGCGGTGAATGACGACTTCGTGCACGTAATCGTGCCGCCCGAGCTGACGAACACCGCCTTGGCCTTCGAAGCCAGGTTCGCCTTGAGTACCTGGTTCTTCCCGACGTTGGCGCCGCCCGCCTTGCTGTAGGTCAGCACGTCATGCGTCGCGGCAGGTGACGCCGACGCCATCGTCGCGGTTAACACGGGCAGCAGCAGCGCCGTGGCCACCGCGGCACCCGCGAGCATCAACTTGCGCATCTGAATCCACGCTCCTTAGATCTTTTTCCGGGTCTGCGACCCGTCGCGGTCGCTGTGCGCCGATTTCGCTGAGCCTCAGGCATCACCTCCCTCGCGTACTCACGCCTCCTGCGGTATCGCGACTGCCAGGCCAGCCGTCTGCAGCAAGCCCGCTGCCAGGTACGGCTGCCCGGTGACCACGTTCGTGACGGTCGCGTCTGCCGGTAAAGACGGCGGGGGCTTGCTCGGCGTGTAGGTGACGGTGCGGCCGTGCAGGTCGGCTGAGAACTTCGTCGCGAGCAGCACGACGCCGCCGCTGAAGCCGAGCGACACCGCACTCGTCGAGATCGAGACGCCGGCCGCGACCACCCGCAGCGTGGTGCCAGAAAGCACCAGGGACGTCATGGTGAACTCGAGCATCGCCACGCTTCCGCTGGCCGTCGCGACGTGCGCGACGCCGTCGAACGTCCAGCCGGTGAAAACCGCCGAGCTCGCGGTCAGCCCGGACTTGGCGGTCGCCACGGGTCCCGAAAGCGAGCCAGGGACCGTCGCGATGCGCTTGGCCGGGGGCCCATGGCTGCCAGCTGTGCCGTGGTGCGCAGGTAACGAGCCGACCAGCAGCACCGTGCCGACCGCCGCCAGCGAGGTGGCAAGCGCGCGGTGCCCCTCGTCAGTCTCGCGCCCGTCGTAGGCCGCACCTGGTCGTGAGCCGCGCTGCGCATCGTCGGGCGGCTCTTCGGATTCATCCGACTTGTCGCCGAGCACCAGCGAAAGCCCGTGCGTGCGCCCGCGCTGCCGCATCCACTCCGGCGGACGGGATCCGCCACGGTGCCGCGGGACCTGGCGCTCCCCGGGCGTGTCGCGCTGTTCCCAGGCGAACGCGAGCGCGCCGCCGACAAGCCCGAGCAGCATCCCGACGAAGAAGCCGCCAAAGTTCGAGGTGATGAAGGAACCGAGGGCGAGCAGGATCGCGAGAACCGAGTAGAACGTGCGCTGCACCGGGTTGACCAGCAGCAGCACGCCGCAGAGCAGCATGATCACCGGGATCAGGTAGCCCGCCAGGCCCTGCAGGCCGATGTGGATGATGACGGAAACCGGCGCCTTCTCCGACAGCAGGATGAGCGCCCCGCTCAGCAGGACCAGCACCGCGCCCCAGAACGGCCTGGTGTTGCGCCACCGGCTGAACCGGCCGGTGGCCGGCCAGTCACCCTCTTCTTCCGACGCCGCGGCGGGCTCGTAGTCGGCCCCGCCGTACCGGCCAGGTTCGGTGCTCACTAGCAGTGGCCGCCGAACGCCAGTGAGAATCCTGGCAGCGTAAAGGTCCCGGCGGTAACCGCGTAGGCGTGCTGACTCAGGTTCGTGATCGTCACCGACGTGGCCTGGATCGAGAAGTCACCGGCCGGCCCGCGCACGCCGGGTACGTCCGTATCCGTGCTCGCGTCCTGGCCAAGGTCTATGTTCTTGAACGTCGCGTTCCCGGAGAGCTTGTCCGCGTCGACGACAAGGTCCGTGGCCGTCACGGGGGTGCTGCCGAAGCCGGCGGAGATCCGCAGCGTCAGGCCGGCGAGGGTGAGACTCTGGCACAGGTGGGTCAGCGTCGCCGTGTGGATGGCGTTCGCCGTCAGCACTATCTCGTTGGTGTTGCCCGGCAGGTTGCTGATTATCGAGTGGTCGAGCACCCCGAACTGCTCAAAGCCCTGACCCACCAATTTCTGCGCGGTGACAGTGAATGGCGTGCCCGAGATGGCGAACGACACCGCGAGCACGCTCTGTGCCGTCAGCACGACTAGCAGCGCCGCCCCGGCAAGGGCCGAGAGCAGCACGATCGCAAACCGCCCCCATCTGGTCCGCCCCCGCGGACCTGACGCTGTCCCGGACAAGGCCATTTCCGCTCCTCAAGAGTGCATTACGACGACAGGAACCGGCTGGCTCGAGCCGTCAGCTTGGCCCGGCACCGCGAGTTGGGGCGCGGCCGGTTGGCTAAGTTGATTTCCACTGATTTAGTCATCAGTCAGGCACTCTGCGTTACATCCCCCATGCGGTTACTATACCCGCGGGCGCCTAACAACTCCTCGCGGCCACGCCGTTACTTTTTGTTATCTCCGTGGCGATCTTTTGGGCGCGGCCCGTGCTTAGGGCCGCCCGGGCCTGCGCCCTGTTCGCCCGGTTTCGGGGGCGGCCCGTGCTTCGCGCCAGGCCCGTGCGGCCCGGGCCCTGGGCCCTGTTCCGGGGCGCGACCAGGCCGGTCCGGCGGCCCTGGCGGGCGTGGCGGCCGCCCGTCCGGATAGTGCTCTTCGTCCATCCCTGTCTCTTCCCGGAAGGCCTTGCGCTGATACAGAATCCGCAGTGCCTCCTCCGCGAGCGCGTTCTCGTCTCCCGTACTCGCGCTGCGGCGGACGTCGCGCTCCGACAGGCGCTTGAGCATCCTGATGCCGTCCACGCTCGCTCCGGCCGCCAGCAGCCTGCGGATCAGCCCCGCGATCGCCACGTCGCGTGGCGAGTAGCGCAGCCTGCCGTGCTCGCTGGTCGGGCTGATCAGCCCCTGCTCCTCCCAGTACCGCAGCACCCTCGGGGTAACCCCCACGCGCTCGGCGAGCCGCGGTATGGCCAGCAGTTCGTCGTCTCGGCCCCGGTCGTTATCTGACATCATCGTGTAATATCAATCTCCTAGAGGCCGCTCTCGCAGCTAACCTCTGACCATCGACTTTACCGCTATAAGGGAGACCAGCGCGTTTCCGCACGCCTAGGTGCGTGAAGAGACGTGTCACAATCATGTCACTAGCAAGCAGCGCACAGCGCCGCACGGATCCGATCCGCGTGGCGTTGTGGGCGGCGGCCGCCGTGCTGGTGGCGACGACCACAGCGATCATGCCGAGGACGGCCGCCGTCGCGGCGCGAGCGACGATCGCGCCGTTCGCCACCCTGGCCGCGATCATCCTCGGCGCGGTGCTCGCCGACCGGCTCGGCGCGTTCGCCGTGCTCGAGCGCATGCTCATCCCGTCGCGCCGGCCGGCCGGCGTGACCGCCGCCGGCATTCTGGCGGTTACGGCTCTGCTGAGCGCGCTCGTCAACCTCGACGTCGCCGTCGTGGTCGCCATGCCCATCGCGCTGCGCGCGTCGCGGCGCCGGCACGCCCACCCGTGGCCAGGCACCGCGCTGGCCCCTGGCCGGCTGGCCGTGTCGGTCGCGGCGACCGCCAACGCCGCGTCATTCCTGCTGCCTACCTCCAACATCACCAACCTGCTACTGCTCGGCCGCGTGCACCTGTCCCCCGCCGCGTACGTGCGCGAGTCCTGGCTGCCGTGGCTGCTCGTCACCGCGGTCACCCTCGCCGCGCTCGCCACCTGGTCCGCGGCCGGGAGAGCCGGCCCGCCCGCGACCAGCCCCGCCACGGCGCGGCAGTCCCGTGCGGCGATGCCACCGCCCGGGCTGTCCATCGGCATGGTCTCCGACCTGATAGCGCTGTTCGCGATCGCGGCCGGGATCCGTGCGCTGCTCGGCACAGCGCTGGCGCTGCACGGCAGCTTTGCCGGCCGACTCGGCCACGGGTCAGCGGTCGCGTCGGTAGCCGGGAATCTACCCGCCGCCGCCGCGCTGCTTCCCGGCGGAACGGCGGGCCTGTGGGCAGCCGTGCTCGCCACCACGGTCGGGCCGAACCTGCTCATTACCGGATCGGTCGCGACCCTGATCTCGCGGCGGATAGCCGCCGACGGCGGGGCAACACTCAGTG
>JASIGS010000659.1 GCA_030052355.1 Streptosporangiaceae bacterium
TCAGGCAGCCGGTTGGCTCCCTGTCCGGCGGACAGCGGCAGGCGGTTGCGGTGGCCAAGGCGGTCATGCAGGACGCCCGGCTTGTGATCATGGACGAGCCGACCGCGGCTCTCGGCGTCAGCCAGACCGAACTGGTCCTCAGCCTGATCAGGCGGCTGGCAGACCGGGGCCACGCGGTCATCATGATCTCCCACAACCTGAACGACGTGCTGGCGGTCTCTGACCGGGTCGCGGTGCTCTACCTGGGCAGGCTGGCCGGCGCCGGGCCGGCCGCCGAGTTCGACCGGCAGTCGATCGTGGACCTGATGACCACCGGCGCATCGACCCGCCTGGGCAACGGAAACGGCAGCGAGACTGCCGTTGCGCACGGCGCCAGCACTGGCTCGGAGGGCTGAGACATGGCATCGACAGAACCCGGCGACCTCGACAGGGAGCAGCCGGTCAGCTCGGTAGCCGTGGCCGGCGAGCGAGACGACGCGGGCGGCCTGTCCGGCACTTCCGCGGCGACTGCCGCGCCTGAGCTGCTTGCCCAGTCGCTGGTCGACTACACCAAGATCTGGCTGCGCAAGGTGCGCAGCGGGGAAAGCGGCGCACTGCCGGTCATTCTCGGCCTGGTCGTGCTCGGCATCTACTTCCAGGCCTCCAAGCACGAGTTCCTGTCAGCGCTGAACATCTTCAACCTGATGGGACAGGCTGGCTGGATCATCACGATCGCGATGGCAGAGGCCTGCGTGCTGCTGCTCGGCGAGATCGACCTGTCGGTCGCGTTCAACGCGTCGATCGGCGCCACGATCATGGCCTGGATGGTGTCGATCCACAATCCGTTCCCGACCGGTATCGCGATCCTGGTGGGCGTGGCGGTCTGCGGGGCCATCGGCGCGATCGAGGGACTGATCACCGTCTGGCTCAAGATCCCATCGTTCATCGTCACGCTGGCCGGCCTGCTCGGCCTGAACGGCGTGCTGATCTGGCTGTTCGAGAAGACCGGGAGCGTCGGGCTCGGCGGGGTCATCTCGCTCCACAACAACCTGATCTTCAACATCACCACGGGCCAGATGAGCCCCGCCGCCGGATGGATCGTCCTCATCGCCGCCGTGGTGGTCGGCGGGCTGTACTTGATCGTCAGGGACCAGCGCAGGCGCGCGCACAACCTGGTCGCACCGCCGCTCGGCGTCACGCTGCTGAAGGTCGTGCTGACCGGCGGGATCGGCGCCGCCCTGGTAGCGGTGCTCAACGTGGCCGGCGGCGTCCCGTGGGTGGTGCCGATCGTCATCGTGCTGCTCGGGATCATGACCGTGCTGCTCACCCGGGTCAAGTTCGGCCGCTACCTGTATGCCGTCGGCGGTAACGCCGAGGCAGCGAGGCGCGCGGGCATCAACCTGAACCGGATCAGGGTGCTGGCGTTCACGTTCTGCGGGCTGCTGGCCGGCGTGACCGGGATCTTCTACACCTCGCTGCTCGGCTCCATCTCGACCGACTTCCAGGGTGGCCAGTACGTGCTGTACGCCGTCGCGGGGGCGGTCATCGGCGGAATCAGCCTGTTCGGCGGCCGCGGCAGGATGTTCGGCGCCGTGCTCGGCGGCTTCGTCGTGGCCGTCATCTACAACGGCGTGGACCTGCTGGGGCTCGGCGCCGCGGGCCAGTACATCTGGACCGCGCTGGTCCTGCTGGCGGCGGTCGCCCTGGACGCCCTGGCCCGGCGAGGCTCGGCACCGGCGTGATCACGGACCGTTAGCCGCGACCCCGATCCGGTCGCGGCTAACGGGCTCCGAGGCCTAGCAGCAAGCCGTCGTCCGCTACCGCTGGCGAGCTTGTCAGGAACATCACCACGCCCTCGGCCGGTGCCGCGATGGTCTCCAGCACGACGGCCCCGTCCAGGCTGGTGATCGTGCCGAGCACCTGCCCGCTGGCCACGGCTTCGCCTGGCCCGACGGCCGGACCCCACCAGCCAGCGCGGGCACAGCGCAACCACAGGAACCTGGTGAGATGCTCGGGTTCCTCAGCCGGCGCCGGCTCCCCGGCGGTCATGCCCAGCGCCGCCAGCACCCGGTCAAGGCCGTCGGCGTGCAGCCTGACCGCGTGCTCTTCGATCAGGCCGCACCCGCCGGCCTCCGCGGTGATCGCCGGGATGCCCGCCTGCGCCGCGGCCGCGCTCGTGCTGCCGGCCACCGCGCGGTCCGGTCCTGGCTCCTGCCTGATCACGTACGGCAGACCGTACGCGCGCGCCAGGTCGCGGGCCCGATCTTCCGCCGGGCCCGCGTCGTACAGCGAGAACGGCTGCAGTGCCTCGACCAGGTCGCCGCAGTGCGCGTCGATCAGCGCGTCTGACCCCGTGATCAGCTGAGTGAAGGTGTCGAAGGCGAGCCGCTCGGCGAGAGTTCCGGCCGGGTCGCCGGGAAAGCACCGGTTGAGATTCTTGCCGTCCTCGGGGACCACGAACGGAGCCCGGGCGCGGAAGGCAGACACGTTGAGTACCGGAATGGCCCGCACCCTGCCACGAAGCTCGCGTCCCGCCAGGCCATGCGCCCATCGCCGGACGGCGGCCATCGACGCGTACTCGCAGCCATGCACCCCGGCGAGCACGGTGAGCAAGGGCCCGTCTGAGGCACCGCTCACCTCGACGACCGGTACCTCCAGCCCAGCCAGCTCCAGCGTGCGCCCGGCGACAACAGACGGCATGGCAAGACCCGCCCTTCCACCCGAGGGTGGGACGAGACTACCGGTCGTGCTCGATCACCGGGCATGTCCCCTGGCGCGCGCACAACACGTCGTGCTGCGGGCCGGGAGGCGAGCGGCGAGAATGTCGGCATCAAGAGCCCGGACGGACAAGGAGCAGCGCGTGGCGCCGGTCTTCGAGCACCAGGTCAGCGTGCGCTGGCGAGATACCGATGCGCTGGGTCACGTCAACAACGCGGTCTACCTCACCTATCTCGAGGAGGCCCGCGACGCGTTCTACCTGCGCGCGCTCGGGAATCCGATCTACGTGGTGGTGCGTCTCGAGATCGACTTCCGGGCCGAGGTCCGCCACGCTGACCGGACTGTGCGCGTCGAGATCGCCGTGGAGCGGCTGGGAACCACCAGCCTGACAACCCGCGAGATCCTGTACAGGGCCGACGGTGCAGTGGCCGCGCAGGCGCGCGTGGTCACCCTGCGCTGGGACCAGGACGCGCGTGCGGCCGTCCCGTTCAGCCCCGAACAGCGCGCACGGCTGGCCGAGTTCGCCGCGTGACCTGCGCCGTCGTCATGTTCCGGCTGGCCCGAAAGGCGTTTGCCCGCCCGGTGCGGATGTGCCAGGGTGGTCGCCGTGGCTGAGCGGAGCGAGCACGAGAGCGTGCCGGAACGGTGGAGTGCAGTCGGCGCCAGTCCGAGCATGTGGATGGACATGGCGCTGGACCCGAGGTTCGCGACGGGAGCTGAGCCAGAGGGCGAGCGGGCGACACTGCTCGACTACCTGCGCGGGTACCGGCTGACCATGGAGATGAAGTGCGCTGATCTCGACGCGGCCCAGCTCGCCCGCCGGTCGGTACCGCCCTCCACGATGTCCCTGCTCGGCCTCATCCGTCACATGGCCGACGTGGAACGGCACTGGTTCCGACGGGTGATGGCACAGGCCGACGCGCCCCCGCTGTACTGGTCGGACGCGGCACCGGACGCCGACTGGCTCGGCGCGGTTCCCGATCCAGCGGTCGTAGCCGACGCCTGGCGGGCATGGCGGGGCGAGGTCGCCTTCGCCGAGGAGTTCGTCACCGACTCCCCCGACCTAGGAGCTAACGGGGTCAATGAGGACGGCACTCATGTCGCGCTGCGCTCGATACTCGTCCACATGATCGAGGAATACGCCCGCCACTGCGGCCACGCTGACCTGTTGCGGGAAAGGATCGACGGCCGCGTCGGTCAGTGACGGCGGTAGCGTGGTCGTCGGCATGACCCGCTGTGGCGGGCCAGCCTCAAGGTCGTTACCGCACTGCTGGCTGGAGATACACGATGCGGTTGTACATTCTGCCGCTGGGCGGCTGCTGCTGTAACTATGAGGTCATCGCGCCGGGCGTGGCTGACGGCAAGCGCATTCACATACCGGTGCCCTCGTTCCTGATCCACCTCGATGATGACTCACTCGCGCTCATCGACACCGGGATGAGCCGTCTGCACATCGCTGATCCCGAGCTCACCTGGCGAGGCACCCCGTTTGCCGACGAACTGGTCCCGGACATGCGGCGCGAGGACAGCTTGCTGTGGCGCCTGGCGGAGCTGGAGATCGCGCCCGCCGACATCAAATACGTGATCAATACGCATCTGCACTTCGATCACGCGGGCAACAACGACCTGCTCAAGGACGCGACGTTCTTCGTGCAGCGCGAGCACTACGAGTTCGCCAAGGGCAATCCCGCCTTCCCCAACCAGTACTGGAACCTGCCGGCCTTGAGCTACGAACTCCTCGACGGCGAGACAACGCTCTTCCCTGGCGTCGAGGTGATACCGACGCCCGGTCACGCGCCAGCACACCAGTCGGTCCTGGTGCGGCTGCCCGAGAGCGGCAACATGATCATCTGCGGCGATGCTGTCTACTGCCAGGAGAACTACGACCACGACGCGTGGGGCGGCCAGGCAGACCCGGAGGCAGCCCGCACCAGCGCCCTGGCCTTGCGTGACCGGGCCGACCGCGAGAGCGCCTCGATGATCTACGGCCACGACAGAAACCAGGCGAAGTCCCTGCGCTTCTCGACCGACTCCTACCGCTAGCCTCGCGTCCTAGCCGAGCCGCAGCGGCACGCCGAGAAACGGATCGATGTTGTAGACCAGGCTGACACGGTGATACCCGTCAGCGATGTCCGCGCCTGCTTTCTGGTCGGTAACCAGCACCGGTGACAGCTTCTCGCCGTTGAGCAGCTTGAGCAGATCGCGCTTGACGCCAGGATCGGTCAGCGGCAGCGGGGGCAGGCCGGTGGCGCGCAAGATGTCATTGGCGCGGC
>JASIGS010000660.1 GCA_030052355.1 Streptosporangiaceae bacterium
AGCCAGACACAGCGCAGATGCGGGAACACCTCACACGAGCCGTCCGCGCCGACGCCGCCGCAGGGCCCGTTCCGCAACTGCTTCGGACAGGTCATCGGGCAGGCGTAGCCGGTCACCGGCAGCGCACACTGCCCGCACATCTGGCAGCCAAAGATCTGTTCCTTGACACCACGCTCGGCCGCCGTGAACAGCCGGCCCCGCGCCGACCCTGGGCGGAGCCATAGCGCGAGCCAGCGGTAGCCGCGGTTGGGTTCGACGGCCCGGTGCAGCCAGTACATCCACCGCGCACGGGTCAGCGGACGTACGGGCTTCGGCACCTGGCTGACACGCCGCGTCGCGGCAAGCGCCAGCGTGCCCGCGGTGTCTTCCCGGGGCGACGACCCTCCGGAGCCCGCGGTGTTATCCCGGGCGGACGACCCCCCGGAGCCCCCCGTGTTGCCGGCCCGGGGGTAGCCTCCCGCTTCATCAGTCACGAGCCGTTCCTCCTGCCCGCCAGACCTCGGCCACTCGGCAGCGATGCCCCGCCCGCTTGAAGGGGTTCCTTTGGTTAATATCCAGAACCTTGCGTGACCGGATCAACATGCCGTTCCACAACGTCACGGCTGCGGCGTTGTGGCGCGCGGACAACACCGCACCGACGGCGCGCGGGGTCGGCAAGCAAATCAGCTGGTGGCGCTCAGCAGCAGGTCGAAGGCAGGGTCATCGGTGGACGGCAGCGTGAGCACCACGCCCTGCAGCGCTGGCTTGGCGGCGGCGATCAGCTCCGCGGCCAGGCTGGCGCCGACCCACCCGGCGCGCTGGCCGGCTCGCTCCATGGCGGTCAGGGTCTGCGCGGGGATGTGCAGGTCCGGCACCTCGTGGGCCAGGTAGTCCGCCTCCTCGAAGCTGCGCAGCGGCACGACGCAGGCGAGCACCGGCACCCCCTCGGCAGACAACTCGCCCAGCATCCGCCGGAGCGGGTCAATCTCGTAGACAGGACGGGTAATGAGGAACCTCGCGCCCGCCCGAACTTTGCCGCGTGCCCTCTCGATCTCCGCCGCCGGGTCGGATGCGCTCGGGTTGAACCTCGCGCCGTGGTGCAGCGACGTCCTGGTGGCCAGCGCCAGGCCGTTGCAGTCGATGCCCTTGTTCAGGTCTGTGACCAGCGCTGCCAGCCCGGTCGAGTCGACGTCCCAGATGCCGTCTGTGTTCGGGTAATCGCCGAGCAGCGGCGGGTTGCCGGTCTCGCACACGATGTTCCGCAGGCCGAGCGCGTTCGCCCCGAGCAGGTCAGCCTGCAGCGTCATGATGCTCTTGTCCCACGTCGTGACAGTCGCGATGGTCTCGGCCTTCAGCCGCTGCTGCAGGTGGAACGCCAGGTCGATGGAGCTGAGTTGCGCACGCGGACTCTGCCTGGAGGCTATGAAGAACACGTCGATGCCGTTCTCGCGCAGCATCGCCGCCTCGTCCGCGGCCTCGTCGGCGCTGCCGCCAAGCGGCGGGGCGATGCCGGCCGCCACCACGAACTGGGCGGTGGCCAGGCGCTCGGCAAGGCCACTCACCCGGTCGAGGACAACCACGGCAGGAGCGGCCGTAGCTGCCTGCGCCTCTGGTTGCGGCAAACGGGGGACGAGCCCGGACACCTCGGCCGCGGCGGCCTGGATCTGGGCCGGCGTCGTGCCGCAGCAGCCGCCCACCATCGCGGCGCCGGCGTCCACGAGGCGGCGGGCGTACCGGGCGAAGTAGCCGGGCTCGACGTTGTACTCGAACCGCCGGTCGGCCACCCGCCGCGGCAAGCCCGCGTTGGGCTGCGCGCTGATCGGGACGCCGGCGTGCGGGACCATGGCCTGCACGACCGACAGCACGCCGCGCGGCCCCAGCGTGCAGTTCGTGCCGATGACGGCGACCGGCAACCCGGATAGCGTGGTCGCCACCTCACGAGGGCTCTCACCGCCCAGCGTGCGCCCGTCCGCGTCGAACGTCGCCGAGGCGACGATCGGCACGTCGCAAACCTGGCTAGCCACGGTCACGGCCTCGACGAGCTCCTCGAGGTACCCGAAGGTCTCCAGGACCAGGACGTCCACCGTATTTACCCGGGAGGACGATCCCCCGGCAGTGTTGACCCCGGAGGACGACCCGCCGGCGCCGGTGAGCGCCTCGATCTGCTCGCGCAGCGCCGCGACCCGCTCGGCCGCGGTGAACCGCCGGCGCTGGCTTGCGGTCACGGCGGGACCGACCGAGCCCGCCACGAACACTTCACGGTCCAGGCCGTCTCGCGCCCGCAGGGCAAGCTCGACGCCCGCCGCGTTGATCGGCCGGACCGCGTCGCCGTAGCCGTGGTTCGCCAGCCGGAGCCTGCTCGCGCCGAACGTGTTCGTCAGGATCATCTCAGCGCCGGCGCTGAGGTAGCTGTCGTGGATCGTGCTCACCAGGGCGGGATCGGACAGGTTCAGTTCGGGGAGCGCGCGATCCAGCGAGTTCCCCGCCGCGTGCAGCATCGTCCCCATGGCGCCGTCGCAGATCAGCACCCTGCCGCGCAGCGCGGCCTGCAGGTCGGTCATGACGTGCTCCCGGAAGATGAGCGGGGCCCGGCACGGTCGGAGCCGAGCGCGTCGATTACCTCGAGCGCCACCTGGGCCAGCATCCGGTCCCGGTAGACGTCGAGCTGGAGTCCGGTGATCTCGCAGATCCTGCGGATCCGGTAGGTCACCGTGTTCGGGTGGACGTGCAGCGTCCGCGCCGTCCGCTGCGGGCTGTTGTTCTCCCGGAAGTAGCACGCCAGCGTGGCGACGAACTCGGTGCCGCGCTGCCGGTCCATGGCGGCGAGCTTGCCGAGCACCTCCGACGCGAACGCCGACAGCTCGGCCAGGTCGGGGATGAGCAGCAGCAGCCGGTGGATGCCGAGGTCGTCGAAGGCCAGCACCTGGCCGTGGCGCCCGAGTCTGGCCATCGCGTCGATGGTGCGACGTGCCTGCCCGTAGGACGTGGCGATCTCGGCCGGGTCGCGGCAGATCCCGCCGATCCCGACGCTGACCGCCGTGTCGGGGAACATGTCACGCATCCGGTCGACGCAGCTGGCGGCGAGCCGGCCGATCTCGGCGCCCTCGACTCGCTGGCCCGCCTGCTCGGGCATCACGATGATCACCTCGTCGGACCGGATCGACGTGATGGCGTCGGCGGCCCTGACCGCGAAGAACTGCTCGATGGCCACGGCGACCCGTTCGGCGGCGGCACGCTCCGCGGGACTTCGCTCCGCACCGGCGGCCCGCGCGACGGCCGGGCCATCAGCCGCGCGCGTGGCCACGCCGGGGTCGAGCGCAACGGCGAGCACCCGGTGCGGCACGCCGGGGTCGTAGCCCAGGTGCCTGGCCCAGCGGGAGACCTCGCCCTCGCGCCCGAGCAGCAGGCCCTCGACGAGGTCGTCGCGCACCTGACGGGCTGCGGCCGCCACCACCCGCTCGCGGCTCAGCATGACGCCGCAGATCGTCGCGGCGTGCTCCGTGACCAGCAGGCTGAGGTCCCCGCCGGAGCCGTCGTCGGCGTCACCGAACGTCAGCAGGTACGCGGGGACGTCGTCGCCGACGAGGATCGGCGCCACGATCAAGCCGGCGCCGTCACCGACGTGCGGCAGCCGCAGTGACCGGCGCGTCTGCGCGGTGCTGCGCAGCACGCTGCTGATCCGCGGGCTCGCCAGGTGGCTGGCCACGTAGTCGGTGACCTTGTCGTCCTGGCCTGCCCGGCCCGCCGCCGTGACCACCTCGAGGGACTGGCTCACCACTGCCACCGTCGCCGACGTGCGCTGGGCGAGCAGTTGCACGACGGTCGCGACCTCAGCGTTCTGCAGCGCCAGCCCGGTCAGCCGCTGGTAAACGCTCACGAGCTCGCGCAACAGCAGGTTTTCCTGGCGCATGAGGTCGTGATCGGTCTGTGTTAGCCCGGGGGACGACCCCCGGACCCCCGCAGGAGCTAGCCCGGGGGACGACCCCCCGACCCCCGCAGGAGCCGGCTTGCTGGCCACGGGCCATTCGCGCGCCATGCCCAAGAATCTAGCCCATCGAACCTAGGTCAAGAGCACAACCCTTAGCTGGGAACGTCACGTTAACAGCGGCTCTAGCGGGCAAAAGGCCAGCTAGCCGGGCTTGTGGAAGTGCACAACAGGGTCGGTGCCCACGGCCGGAAACTGCTTGACAAAACTTCCGTCGATGGTGCCAGATTTCAGGGCTGGTCTGCCGCGCCGCACGTCGGTAGCGTGAAGTCGGTTACCAGCCCCGGACCCTCAGGCAGGAGAGCGTCGATGGCTGACACCGAGATGCTCGCCCTGTACTGGACGGTGTCCGGGCCGGTGGAGTTCGGCACTGGACGCGAGTGGAGCCTGTTCGACTGGCGGGACCGGTGCGCGCACGCCGCACGGGTCGGCTTCTCCGGGCTCGGCCTGTGGCACGCGGACATCGAGCACCAGCTGGAATCTAGGACGCTGGCGGAGATGAGCAAGATCTTCGCGGATGCCCGGCTGACCTACCTCGAGGCCGAGTTCCTCACCGACTTCTTCGCCGAGCCCGGCGCGGCGCGGACCGACTCCGACCGGCGGCGCGGCCTGCTGTTAGACACCGCCGTCGCGTTCGGCGCGCATCACATCAAGGTGGGGAACCTGTTCGGCACGCCGTGCGAGCTCGGCAGGCTGACCGAAGAGTTCGGGCGGCTTTGCCAGGACGCCGCCGGTCACACCGACGCCCGGGTCGTCTACGAGTTCATGCCATTCGACGTCAACGTGCACTCGCTCGACGCCGCGCTGCAGGTGGTGCAAGGAGCCGGGCAGCGGAACGGTGGCCTCGCCATCGACACCTGGCACCTGGCCAAGCTCGGCATCACGCCTGCCGACCTGCGCCGCATCCCACCGGAGTACCTGAGCTGGGTTGAGCTGTCCGACGGGCAGCTGGCAGACATGCCGGACCTCGGCCAGGAGTGCCTCGACCACCGCAGGCTGCCAGGCGAAGGCGAGTTCGACATCGACGGCTATGTCGAGGTGTGCAGTGAGCTCGGCTACCGCGGACCGTGGGGCGTCGAGGTGCTCTCCGCGGAGCTTCGCGGCCTCCCGATCGACGAGGAGTTCAACCGGGCGTTCGGCGCGACCGACGGGCAGCTGCGCGCCCGCCAGGCAAAGGAGACCACATGACTGACCTGGATAACGACCGGCTGGTGTGGATGTACCGGCAGATGCTGCGGGTCAGGGAGTTCGAGGAACGCGTCAAGCGTTCGTTCGAGGACCACCCGGGCGTGATCCGCGGCCACACGCATCTCGCCGACGGCGCCGAGGCGTCGATCGTCGGCTCGCTGGCTGCGCTGCGCAAAGGCGATCAGTTGCTGACCACCTACCGCTGTCACGGTTACCCGATCGTGCTCGGCACCGACCCCAAGGCGATCATGGCTGAGATCTACGGCAGGGCCGACGGGCTGTGCGGCGGCTACGGCGGCTCGATGCACCTGTGCGACCCGGGACGCGGCTTCCTCGGCACCTCGGGAATCGTCGGCCAGGGCATACCGCAGGCGACCGGCGCGGCGTACGCGGCCCAGATCCGGGGCCAGGGCCAGGTCGTGTTGTGCTTCTTCGGCGACGGTGCCGCCAAGCAGGGCGCGTTCGCCGAGTCCCTGAACATCGGCTCGCTGTGGAAGCTGCCGATCGTCTACGTGATGGAGAACAACTCCTACAACGTTGTCACCCGCTCCGACCAGGAAGACGCGAACGCGGCGGCCGGCGAGCCGCTGTCGGTGAAGGCGAAGGCGTTCAGCATGCCCGGGGTGACGGTCGACGGCGGGGACCCGGTCGCGGTGCACGACACGGTGGGCGACGCGGTCGCGCGCGCCAGGGCGGGTGATGGCCCCACACTGGTCGAGTCGCTGGTCTACCGGCTCAGCGCGCACGGCAACATCATTGCCCCGCCGGGCGTGCCGCTGCACTTCCCCGAGCACGAGGCCATCGAGGTGTTCGGCAATCTCGATGAGTACGAAGCGGCCAAGCGGAACGACCCGGTGCCGCGGATGCGCGGCCGGCTCGTCACCGGCGGCGTGCTCACGCCGGCCGAAGCCGACCAGCTCGCCGCGGAAGTGCGCGCCGAGATGCAGGCGGCCGTGGACTTCGCGCTCGCCAGCCCGTACCCGGCGGCCCAGGCCGCGCTCAGCTACGTCTACGCGTGAGGGAGTCATGGCTAGGGAGCTTCCGTACATCGCCGCGATCAACGAGGCGATCCACCTGGAGATGACACGCGACGACAGCGTTCTCTACTACGGGCAGAACATCGCGACCACCGACAACGACGAGTTCGTCAAGGCCTTCGGCCGTGACCGGGTGCGGGTGACGCCGATCTCGGAGACCGCGGAGATCGGCATGGCCGTCGGCGCGGCGCTGGCCGGGTTCCGGCCGGTCGTGGAGCTGTACATGGCCGAGTTCATGCTCGTCGCGATGGACCAGGTCGTGAACGAGGCGCCGCGGATGCGGTACATGAGCGGCGGCCAGGTCAAGGTGCCGCTGGTGCTCAAGGCCGGCTACGGGTTCACGGCCGGCTGGTCGGGCCAGCACACGGGTTCCATCTATGGCATGTTCACCGGAGTGCCGGGGCTGAAGGTCGCGCTGCCCGCGACGCCAGCAGACGCCAAGGGCCTGATGGCGACCGCGATCAGGGACGACAACCCGGTGTGCTTCTTCCACCATTACCTGCTGACGCTCGAGCCGGGCGAGGTGCCCGAGGGCGAGTACCTGGTGCCGTTCGGCCAGGCCGCGGTCCGTCGCAGCGGCGCCGACGTGACGCTCGTCGCCACCGGCTGGATGGTCGGCAAGGCGCTCGTGGCGGCGGAGGCGCTAGCCGCCGAGGGCATCGAGGCTGAGGTCATCGACCCGCGCACGGTGCAGCCGCTGGACCTCGAGACCATCCTCGGCTCGGTGGCCAAGACCGGGCACGTGGTGCTCGTCGACCAGGCCACCCGGCACGGGTCGGTTTCCGCGCTCATCGCCGCGGACATCGCCGAACACGGCTTTCCCTCGCTGCGGGCGCCGATCACTCAGGTGACGGCGCTCGACGCGACGGTGCCCTACAGCGAGCCGATGGAGGCGTACGTGTTGCCAGACGAGGCGAAGATCGCGGGAGCGGTGCGTGGGCTGCTCGGCACGGCACCGGTCGTCGCGGGCTGATGTGCTGGCGCACCGGTCCCCCATCGGAATTTGGCTTGCCGCCACGGTGAATCAGACCTTGCGCCTGTGTCAGCCGACATCTAGCATCCGAGGCAACTTGCCACCCTTGTGACCTTAAAAATGTCACGTACTCGCTTTTCGCGCGTCGGCGCCTAAGCCCCATGGCGACGACAGGACGGGCGGGGGCCGTGTCACCTAAGTACGAAGGGGCGCAGTTGACACCACCAGGAGGTGGGAATGCGGGCACACTTGTCCCGCGCGCGGGCCTTGGTGGCTCTCGCCGGGGTAATCGGACTTGTCACCGCAGCCGGATGTGGCAGCAGCACGACCACGACCACGCCGTCTACAACCAGCACTAGCAGTCCGCCGGCGAGCACGACGGTCAAGACCTCGGACTGCGGCACCAATCCCGGCGTGGTGGCCACCGGCACGCCGATACCGCTCGGCGTCATCGTCACCAACCAGTCGGGCACGTCGTTCACCGACATCTCGAATATGGCCAACGCGTACTTCACCTGCGTCAACGACAACGGCGGCATCAAGGGCCACCCGATCAAGTACTACATCGAGACAGAGCAGAGCAACCCGACGCAGATCGCGTCCGAGGCCAAGCTATTGGTCGACACCGATCACGTGGTCGGGATCGTCGGCAACACCAGCATCATCGAGTGCGCGGTCGACTCCTCGTACTGGGCGAAGCTCGGGTACTACATCATCGACTCGGGCATAGCGTCCGAGTGCTGGTCGACGCCGAACAGCGCGGCGGTCAACATGGGGCCTCGGTACAGCTCCGACGGCGCCGTGCAGTACGCGCTCGCGCAACACGTCAGCAAGATCGTCTTCGACCAGTCCAACGTCCCGGGCACCACGTACATCGCTGACGGCCCGAACGCCCTGGCCGCTGCCGCGCACGTGCCGATCACGGATCTCACCGAGGACGTCCCGATCACCGACGCCGACGCGATAGCGATCAAGGAAGTCGACGACGCCGGACCGAATGGCGCGGTCGTCCTCAACTTCACCCCGCCGGATGCGCTGGTCATCCTGCAGGCCGCGCAAAAGCTGGGCCTGGAGGACAAGGTCAAGTTGTGGGGCTGCTCGACGCCGTGCAACACCGACTTCCTCGCCACCTCGCTCGGCTCGAAGTGGAACAGCAAGCTGTTCGTGAACGCTGAGCTCACTCCGCCCGACGACACAAACACGCCGACGATGAACCTCTACAAGGCCATCTACGAGCAGTACGGCAAGAAGACCGTCACCGGCGGCATCGGCGCGTTCAGCGAGATGGGCTTCACCGAGGCCGAGATCGCGGTGCACGCGCTTGAGGGCATCACCGGTGCGTACACGGTCGCGAGCGTCAGCGCGGCGTTCAAGGGGGTGACGAACTTCAACACCGGGATGCTCTGTCAGCTGTGGACCTACGGCGACTACTCGATGCACATCCCGAACAACGAGGACTACACGGTCACGCCCGACAACGGCAAGATGGTGACAGCCCAGGGCTGCACAGCCATCTCGTCGATCGACCCGCAGATCGCCGCCTACCGCAAGGCGGCGGGCACGGCGGCGCTCGCGCCGGCGCTTTCCAGCCCGCCGGGGTGACCCGACGATTAGCTGAAATGACGACAACCAGAACACAGTGAGGCTGGCCAGATGAAGCGATCAGGGCGCCCGGGGTAGGCGGCGGTGCCGAGCTGGCAGGACTTCGAGCCGTTCATCGTGAGCGGCCTCGCCCTCGGCGGGGTGTACGCGCTCTCAGGTGTAGGCATGGTCGTCCTCTACCAGGCCACCGGCGTGGTGTACCTGGCGTTTGGTGCCGTCGGCGCCATGGGCGCCCTGATCGCATGGTCCGTGAGCCCGTCGGGCAACCTCAGCTGGATCGGATGGCTGGTGTGCATCGCTTTCAGCGGCGCCGTGACCCTCGGTTACGGCCTGGTGTTCGGCCCGCTGCTGGCTAAACGAGAACCTCTGGTCAAGGCGACGGCCACGCTCGGGCTGCTGCTCGTGCTGTTCGGCGTCATGGACCTGCTCTGGACCTCGAACGGCGGCGAAGTGCGCTCGATCAGCCTTCCCACCGACACGAGCGGCTTCACGATCGCCGGCATCCAGGTGACCTGGACCCAGGTGATCGGGCTCGCCGTGGGCGTCGTGATCGCGGTCGCGACCGGCATCTTCTTGCGCTATACCAAACTCGGCACCGCTATGCGGGCGATGGCCAACGACCGGGAGATCACCGCGACGCTCGGCGTGCCGGTGCGCCGGGTCGAGGCCGCGGCGTGGCTGGGCTGTGGTCTCCTGGCCGGTGTGGCCGGGATTCTGCTTGCGGACATGGTCGCGCTCGACGCCACGACGCTGACGTTCCTGGTGATCTCGTCGCTCGCCGCCGCGCTGATCGCCAGGCTGCGCTCGATCGCGATCACCTTTGCAGCCGCGATCCTCGTCGGGCTCGTCCAGAACCTGCTCGTCCCGATCCCGTCGCTAACGAACTACAACGACATGACGCCGTTCGTGCTTGCCGCGCTGGCGCTGCTCGTGCTCTCGCGCGGCCAGGTGCTCTCACGTTCCCGCGAGGAAACCTAGTGCTGGACACCGCCAAGACGACGGCAAGTACCGGGCAGCGCGTTCCGCTGCGCAGGCCGAGCACCGGCACGCTCGTGCGCGCGGTCGTCATCACCGTGCTCGTGCTGTTCGCGTTGCTCGCCCTGCCGCAGCTGATCAGCCTCTACTACGTCGACACGATGACCGAGGTGGCGATCTACGCCGTCGTCGCGCTCGGCCTCGGCGTGCTCGTCGGCCGGGTCGGCCTGGTCTCACT
>JASIGS010000661.1 GCA_030052355.1 Streptosporangiaceae bacterium
TGCCTGTAGTCGAGGATCGCCTGCATCTCCTGCTCGATCGCGACCCGCCCCAGGTGGCGGTCGACCGCCGCGTCGGTGCCGTCCGCGATCCGGAAGGTGACGCTGGCGTCGGGAAGCTGCCAGCGCCGCTCGCGGCGGTCGGTGCCCGGTCCCGCGTCTTCGACCAGCCCGTACTTGGCAAGCTGGCGCAGATGGAAGGAGCAACTGGCCTGTGACGTGCCGAGAACGCGCCCGCACTGCGCGGCCGTCGCCTGACCCAGCGCGCCGAGCACCTTCAGCAGGTCAAGGCGCAGGGGATGCGCCAGCGCCCGGATGGCCGTCGGGTCGCTGATCTCCATATGCCAAAGACTACTTTGGCATCTCCGAAGATGTCAAAGGTTACTTTGATAATTGTGAGTGACGGCCGGGCGTTACGCTGTCCGCTGGAGCGGCAGGCTTGGAGGAAACCGATGACCGGTGGCGACGCGGCCCGGACCGGTAATGAGGCACTGCGCCGGCGGTACGCGGAGGAGCGGGACAAGCGGCTGCGGCCGGAGGGCAACGACCAGTACCTGCGGTTCACCGGCCCCTTCGCCGCGTTGCTTGCCGACCCGTACAGCGAGCGGACCGAGCGCCCGCCGGTCCGCGACCACGTCACCGTGGCGTTCGTCGGCGGCGGCTTCGCCGGGCTCGTGACCGCCGCCCGGCTGAAGGAGGCCGGCGTCGATGATGTCCGGATCGTAGAGAAGGCCGGCGGCTTCGGCGGTACCTGGTACTGGAACCGCTACCCCGGCGCCCAGTGCGACACGGCAGCGATGATCTACATGCCGTTGCTGGAAGAAACCGGGCACATGCCGTCCGAGCTGTACGCGCACGCCCCCGAGATACTCGAGCACTGCGACCGGATCGCCAAGCAGTACGGGCTCGGCGACAACGCGTTGTTCCACACGCAGGTCACCGACCTGGAGTGGGACGCCACCCGCTCGCTGTGGATCGTGCGCACCGACCGCGCGGACGAGTTCACCGCGCGGTTCGTGGCGACAGGGATCGGCCCGCTGCACGTTCCGAAGCTGCCGGGGATCCCCGGTATCGAGTCGTTCCCGGGAAAGATGTTTCATACCAGCCGGTGGGACTACGGCTACACCGGCGGGGACCCGGCAGGTGCGCCGATGGACCGGCTCGCTGACAAGCGCGTGGCTGTCATCGGCACCGGCGCGACGGCCATACAGTGCGTGCCGCACCTGGCCGCGGCCAGCAAGGAGCTGTACGTGTTCCAGCGCACCCCCTCCTCGGTGGACGTGCGGGGGAACAGGCCGGTGGACCGCGCGTGGTTCGCTGCGGCCACGGCCGAGCCCGGCTGGCAGCAGCGCTGGCTGGAGAACTTCGTCGCCAACATGGCGGCGGGAGAGTGGCCGGCCGAGGACCTGGTGAACGACGGCTGGACCGACCTGGCGAAGCGGATCCGCGGCCGCCTGGCTGCGCCGCGCACCGGCCCGGCCGCCTTCGCGGACATGCTCGCCGACTTCGAAAATGCTGACTTCGAGAAGATGAACGAGATCCGCGCGAGGGTCGACGCGGTCGTGGCCGACCCTGCGACGGCGGACCGGCTGAAGGCCTGGTACCGGCAGCTGTGCAAGCGGCCGTGCTTCCACGACGAATACCTGGACACATACAACCTGCCGAACGTCCACCTGGTGGACACCGACGGCCAGGGAGTGCAGCGCATCACCCCGGCGGGCGTGGTCGTGGCCGGTACCGAGTACCCGGTCGACTGCATCATCTACGCGTCCGGCTTCGAGGTCGGCACCGAACCGACCCGGCGGGCCGGGTTTGACATGACCGGCCGGGATGGCGTCCGGCTGTCGGAGCACTGGTCGGACGGGATGCGGACGATGCACGGCATCCACGTGCACGGCTTTCCCAATGCGTTCTTCGTCCAGCTTGGCCAGGGCGCCAACTTCCTGCCCAACGTGCCGCACAACCTGACCGATGCGGCGCGGACGGTGGCCGCGATCGTCGCCCACATGACGGGGAACGGCCTCGACGTCGTGGAAGTCAGCCGCCAAGCCGAGGATGCCTGGATGGATCAGCTCCGGCCGAATCCGCTGATGACCTCGTTCCTGGCCGACTGCACTCCCGGCTACTACAACAACGAGGGGCACTATCCGGGCCCGCGCGCCGTGTCCGGGTACTCGAAGGGGCCCGCCGCCTACTTCCGGTACATAGACTCCTGGCGCCGGTCCGGCGAATTCGCCGGCCTCGTCTTCGGCCGGCCTGGCTGACGCAGCCATGCAGCCCGACAGCGGCCAGCCCGCGCTTGAGGCTCTCGACTCGTCCGGCATCGCCTACCGGGTCATCAGGCACGGCCCGGTGGCCAGCCTCGCCGAGGCCGCGGAGGCCCGCGGCGTCGAGCCAGCCGACGTTGTCAAGACGATGGTCGTTCGCCGCGGCGATGGCGACTTCGTCTTCGTGCTGGTGCCCGGCGATCGAGCGATCTCCTGGCCGAAGCTGCGCACCCTGCTCGGCGTGAGCCGCCTGTCCATGCCCGATGCGGCCGTTGCCAGGCAGGTCACCGGGTACGAGCGCGGCACGATCACGCCGCTCGGCTCGACGACGGCCTGGCCCGTCATCGCCGACGAGCGAGTCCTCGGGCGCGAGATCACGCTCGGCGCCGGTGAGCACGGCGTCGCCGTCGCGCTGCGGGCGGACGACGTCCTGCGGGCACTTGGCGCCACG
>JASIGS010000662.1 GCA_030052355.1 Streptosporangiaceae bacterium
CGCTCAAGCTCCTCAAGGGACCGGAGGGCGCATACCTGACGTTCCATGCGAGCAAGAAGACGCCCCTGCTGGCCAAGGTCGGGCTGTCTTACGTGTCGGCCGCCAACGCGCAGGCGAACCTGGCCGCGGAAAACCCGGGCTGGGACTTTACCGCGACCAAGAATGCCGCTGCTGCCGAGTGGAACGCGCTGCTAAGCAAGATCCAGATCTCGGGCGGAACCACCAGCGAGCAGAAGGTCTTTTACACCGCGCTCTACCACTCGTTGCAGTATCCGAGCGTGTTCAGCGACGACAACGGCCAGTACCGGGGCATGGACGGGAAGCTGCACACCGTCGACGCAGGCCACTCGGCTTTCTACACGAACATCTCCGAGTGGGACATCTACCGGGGACAGGCTCAGCTCGAGGCGCTCATCGACCCGTCTGCGGCGAGCGACACGGCCGAGTCGATGCTGGACGACGACGCCCAGACCGGAAAGCTGCCGAAGTGGCCGGAGGACAACGCGGAGTCCTACCTGATGGCAGGTGACTCCGCGGACGCCATCCTCGCCGATTATTACGCGTTCGGCGCGACGGACTTCGACACCTCGGCCGCGCTGGCGGACATGATCCGCCAGGCCAAAACGGCAAATCAGATACGCCCAGGCGGGCTGTACCTGGACAAGATCGGCTACCTGCCCGACAACGGCACCTACGGCTGCTGCAATTACTACGGGCCTGTATCCACCTCGCTGGAGTACGACACCGACGACTTCGCCATCTCCGCTTTCGCTGGCGCCCTGGGCGAAACCGCCAACCAGAGCGAGTTTGAGGACCTGGCGCAGGACTGGCGCTATGTGCTGGACCCGGACAGCGGGTTCGTCCAGCCACGCGACGAGAACGGGGTGTACGCCAGCGACTTCACCCCCGCCAGCGGCTCGCCCTTCGTGGAGGGTGACTCGTGGATCTACACCGGCATGGTGCCGTTCGACGTGTCCGGCCTGGCCGCCGCCAAGGGTGGCAGACAGGCGATGGCCGCCTACCTGAACACCGTGCTGAGCAGCTTCACCGGGGCAGACGGCTACGCCTATCTCGGTAACGAGCCCAGCCTCGAGCTGCCCTGGGAGTACGACTACATCGGCCAGCCGGACATGACGCAGGAGACGGTGCGGCGGATCCAGGACCAGCTGTGGACGGATACCACCGGGGGCACCGGCGACGGCAACGACGATCTCGGCGCGATGAGCGCCTGGTACGTCTGGTCGGCGCTCGGAATGTACCCGATGACGCCGGGCACCACCGACCTTGCCCTCGGCTCGCCGCTGTTCCCGAAGGCGGTCGTCACCCTGCCGTCCGGCGCCAAACTGACCGTCGTCGGGGATGGCGCGGCGCCAGGTGCCCCCTACGTCCGCTCTGCGGCCTGGGACGGCCACCTTTGGTACGACGCGTACGCGCCAGCCAAGACGCTCAGCAGCGGCGGCACGCTCACGTTCCGGCTCTCCAGGAAGCCCACCGCGTGGGCGTCGAAGTCGTACGAGGCGCCGCCTTCCTACGGCGGCGACATCGTCGCTCCGCCCGAGCCGAGAACCGGCGCGGTCCTCTCTGGTCTCTCCCGCAGCTTGTGCCTGGACGGCAGGTTCGTCTCGAGCTACGCGCCGACACGGGTGCAGGTGTCCAGGTGCGACGACGCGGCCTCCCAGCAGTGGACCGTGGCGCTGGACGGGACCGTCCGTGTCGTCGGCATGTGCCTGGGCACCAGGCCAAACGGCGCCACTTTGGGCACGCCCGCCGGCCTGTACAGCTGCAACGGCACTGCCAGCCAGCAATGGACCACCGGACCCCAGGGCACCCTGGTCAACCAGCAGACCCGGCTGTGCCTGGACGACCCGGACTCCAGCGCCACGCCGGGCGTAGAACTGCAGATGTGGACCTGCAATGACAGTGCCGCAGAGCGCTGGAGCTTGCCCCAGGAGCCTGCGCAGCGGGCCGGCCTTCTCGCGTCTGGCCTGTCGTCGCGCCCGTGCATGGACGACAAGTCGGGAGGCACGGGGAACGGGAACCCGGTCTTCGCCAGCACCTGCCGGAAGACCTCCGCGGAGGACGTGGTCGTCGAGCCCGACGGGACGCTGCGGCTACTCGGGTTGTGCCTGGACGTCAAGCACAGCGGCCGGTCCGACGGCACTCTGGTTGACCTGTACCGCTGCAACGGCACCGCTGCGCAGCAGTGGGAGGAGACAACGGCCGACCAGGTTATCAACCCGTGGTCACGCCTGTGCCTCACCGACCCAGCCACATCGGACGGTCGTGGCCTGCAGCTACGGCTCGATACCTGCACCGGGACCGCGGGCCAGGTCTGGAAGCTGCGCCGCCCCTGAGACCATCCAGTCAGCACTGCCGGGCCGAGTTGTCCGGCGCGCAGGGTCACGCGATCTCGGTGTATCGCTGCCGGTCGGTCATCACCTCGCGCAGTTTGCGCAGTCGTGCTTCCTGGGCGGGTACGTCGACGTCGTCGAGCGCTGCTGCTCGCTGCAGGTCGTCGACCATGGCGGTGGCCTCGCCAACCAGCGTCCAGTCGAACTGCAGCAGTTCGTCGAGCCCGATGCCGCGGGCCCGGTCCCACACCCTGTCCTGACTGAGCACCGGCAGACCTCGCACTGAGGCCGCAGCGTCTTCGATGGCTTTGACCAGCCGGTCCGCCCGGCGCAGGGGCTCCATCACGGCAGCGGGCGGGAACGGCTGATCCCGCGTCGACGGAGGCACCCGTTCCGCCCGCCACCGGCTGGCCAGCTCCCTGACCCTGGCGGCCGCAGCTCCCAGGTCGTGACCGACTCGCTCGCGTACGAGCAGGTCGTCCGAGCGGAGCCTCCCCTTGACGGTGTAGACGTCCGAGGCGAGCAGGCCGCGCAGCCGGTCAGGAAAGCTGTCGGTCACCGCCGTCAGCTGCCGTAGTGAGTCGCCGGCTGCGCCGCGGCGTGCGGGCCGTTGGCGTCAGGGACCCCCGGAATCCCGGCGAGCGGGGCCGCCTGCGCGGCCGTGATCCCGATGTTGAACGGCTCGCCAACGGCCACGTTGGGCGCGGAAACCAGGCCACGCTCGGCCATCTTCAGCGCCACGTAGTAGCGAACCGCATCGAGCTCAGACAGCCCGAAGGCGCGCAGC
>JASIGS010000663.1 GCA_030052355.1 Streptosporangiaceae bacterium
ATCCTCCGCGCTCATTTCTCCCCTCCGATCAGGCTCCGCGGGCCATCGCCGCGAAACCTGCCGTCGGCCAGCCATGGTCGTCGTTCACCTCAACGATAGGGCCATTCTGCCCACTGCCAGGCGGGTAGCACGAGTCCGTTGCGTCTTCGTTCCCCGGAGCCAGCCCCGAGGCCAGCCCCGCAGCGGCGTCCGCGTGGTCGAGGTCGGGCACCGCCGCGTCGTCGTCGGCCATGGCGGCCAGGACGTCCGGCGGCCGCCACCCGCGCACGTTCACAAAGGACTTCCGGTGCTCGGCACACGGACCGTGGTGAGCAAGCGCCCGCATGTGGCTCGGTGTGGAATATCCCTTATGCCGGGAAAACCCGTAGTCAGGGAACGTCTCGTGCAGGTCTCGCATGAGGGCATCTCTCGTGACCTTGGCGATCACAGACGCCGCCGCGACGCAGGCGGCCACCTGGTCGCCCTTCCACATGGCCAGCGTCGGCGTTGGCAGCCCCCGGACCGGGAACCCGTCCGTGAGCACGTACCCAGGGCGGCGCCTGAGGCCAGCCAGGGCCCGCCGCATCCCGGACACGTTACAGACGTGGAGCCCGATCCGGTCGATCTCCGCGGCCGGGATGATCACAACGTGCCAGTCGAGCGCAGCGTCCATAATCTGACGGTATGCGATATTGCGGGCCGGCACGGTCAGCGCCTTTGAGTCGGCGAGTTCCGTCACCGAGGCGACGCGGGAGGGCTTGAGTATCACCGCGGCGACGACCAGCGGCCCGGCACAGGCGCCGCGGCCCGCCTCGTCGACTCCAGCCACGGGCCCAAGCCCGGCCCGCCCGAGGACGCGCTCATAGCCGCTCAGCCCGCTATCGCGCCTGGGCGTGAAACCGATGGGGCGCTCCAGCGAGAGTCGCATCCGTGTCGCGGCGGTCATGTCGCCCGTCTGCTCCGCCCGGCTCGGCGAGCCCGCAGCCTGCGCACGAGCCTTCGTCGCGTCCCGCGCTCCAGCCAGGTCAGCGGCACGGCGACGACGACACCGGCGGCAAGCGGCAGGTACGGCGTCGCGGCCCCCGCTGCTCCGGACACGATGCTGTTAAGGCCGGCCTGGCGGAATGTGGCGGGGATCGGCAGAATCCGCCACTGGCTCGGTGGCCACACGATCACGAACGCCCGGCCGATGACCATGTTCTCGGGTACGGTGCCGTGGCCGGGGTCGGACATCCGCATTCGCGAGTCGTCGGATACCTGCCGGTTGTCGCCCATGACCCACAGCCGACCCGGCGGCACTGTGATGCTGAACCGGATCAGCGAGGGCGCGGCGCCGGGATACAGGTACGACGACTCGTGCAGCGGAATGCCGTTCACCGTCAGGAGCCCCTGCGCAGTGCAACATGCGACGTGATCGCCGGGCAACCCGATGACGCGCTTGATGAAGTCGGTCTGGTCGGTCGGAGTGCCGAACAGCCCGCCGATGGAGTGAAATAGCGGTCCGAGCGTGGCGTCGTACGCCCGCACCAGCGGGTCAGCGGACGGCTTGGCCGTCGGCGGCATGGGGTTCCACGACCCGTTGCCGTTGAACACGATGATGTCGCCCCGGTGGATGGGCCGGAAGTGGTAGACGAGCTTGTTCACCAGCACCTTGTCGCCCACCAGCAGGGTGTCTTCCATGGAGGACGACGGGATGAAGAACGGCTGCACCACGAAGGTCTTGATCACCAGCGCGATCGCGAGCGCGACCACGATGAGGATCGGCAGCTCGCGCCAGGCCGACCAGTGCCGGGTCCGGCCCGACTTCCCTGGCGGGCTGCTGTCCGGCGCGGCGGGGTCCTGCGTCGTCGTGCTGGCCGGCTCTGTCGCCGCTGCGGCGGCCTCTGCAGGCCCGTCGGCGGCTGCAGACGCGCTCGGCGGCCCCCCGCCGGGCACGCCCTCTACCAGCCGCTCAGGGCTGCCCTGCTCCTCGCTCATCAGGCAGAGCCTATCCCGGCATGGCCGCTCACAGCGGCGGCCGTGACCGCTTCGCGGCCTCGATCAGCAAAGGGGCAGAAGCCCCCGTCCTGACCGCATTCACCGACGACGTTCGGGGAACGGGCCGCGGTCCGCTCGGGCCCGGCGCCACCGGCGCAGCCGCGACCGGCGGGTCCGGCGGTAGAGCCAGGTCAGCGGCACGGCCGCCACGACGCCGGCAGCGGCAGGGACGGCGGCCGAGGCAGCACCCGCCGCACTGTCGACGCCCTTCTGGTCGAAGGTGGCCGGGATCCGCAAGATCCCCCACTGGCTCGGGGGCCAGACGATGACGAAGGCTCGGCCGATCACCTTGTTCTCCGGAATCATTCCGTTGCCGGGATCGGCTTCGTGGCCGCGGGAGTCGTCGGAAATGCCGCGGTGGTCACCAAGGACCCACAGGTAACCGGCCGGCACCCGGACGTTGAAGTGGCCGGATATGCCGGACGGTGCGCTACTGGGCTGGTCGCCCGGATACAGGTACGACTGCTCGTGCAGCGGCACGCCATTGACCGTGATGAGGCCCTGCGGATTGCAGCACACCACGTGATCGCCCGGCACGCCGATCACCCGCTTGACGAAGTCCGTCTGGTCGAGCGGTGCGCCGAACAGGCTGCCGACGGCGTCAAAGAGCTTGCGCACGGTGTCGTCGTAGGCCCTTGCGAGCGGATTGTCGTTCGGCCCGGATGTCGGTGCGGCCGGCTCCCAGCTGCCCGCCCCGTTGAAGACCACGATGTCGCCCGGCTCGATGGCGCGGAAGTGATAGACGAGCTTGTTGACCAGGATCTTGTCGCCGATCTCCAGCGTGTCCTGCATCGACCCGGTAGGGATGACGAA
>JASIGS010000664.1 GCA_030052355.1 Streptosporangiaceae bacterium
CCCGGCGTGGCGGCCGCAGCGTCGGCAGCGGCCTGGCGCTGAGCAGTTCGGCGAGCAGCGCATCGGCCTCAGCACGGGACCCGACAGGAACCAGGGCACGCAACCGCTGCGACTCGGACCGGTTCTCCGCCCGCTGGCTCGGCCCGGCGATGTCGGCCTCGAGGCGACACCAGCCGAATGGCCGCCACGCCAGCGGCTCGACCAGGCGTACCGCCTGCACGCGGCCGGGACGGATGGTCTCCGCGCTGGTCTGGATCAGCCCGGACCACAGCCGCAGCCCGTCGGGGCCGGCGGCCACGGACGTCCCGTACTCCCCGTTGAACTGGCGCCACGTGCCGAGCACCGCGCCGAGCGCGATCGGCGCCAGCGACGTGGCGACGCCCGGCTCGCCTGCGACCGTGGCGATCACGACCATCACGACGATGACGATGGCGGCGACGGCGCCTACCCTGCTCAGCACGATCGCAACGGCGAGCCTGGCCGGCTGCACCCGGAACAACGGGCGCGCGGCGTCCTGCCCGGCGAGAGCTCCCTCAGTTGGCCGCGCAGACGGCGGAGCATCAGGGGCCGTCGTCGCGGCGCCGCCCGGCGCGCGGAACGCCGACGCCATGGCCAGCAGTTCCTCGCGCAGTCGCTCGGCCTCGGCGAGAGGCAGGCAGGCTAGCCGGCCGCCCCTGGAGGCATCACCACCGGCGACCCGCAACCGGAGCTCCGCGAGCCCGAGCACACGCGCCAGCGCCGTCTGCACGACGTCGATCGCCTGGACCTGCGACAGCGGGAAGCGCCGCGAGTCACGCCGCAGCAGCCCGGTGTCGATCCGCAGCACCCCGTCGGCAACCTGCCAGCGCGTGACGAGCCAGCTGATGAAGCCGCCGCACAGCACGAGCAGCACGACAACGATGTCCGCGACCAGGTCGCCGCGTTCCTGGCGCTGGTTCGCGAGGGAGATCGTCAGCAGGACGACCAGGACCGCCGTCATCTGGCGGCCGGCCCTGACCAGCGGCGACAGCGGGTGCAGGCGATGCCAGGAGTCCGCGACGCTGGTCCCGGCCGGCCCCGCCGCCCGTGGCGCGTCCGCCGTCCCGGCCGGGTCGGTCACAAGCCTGCCGCCTGCGCCTCACCGAGGGCGGCAAGCTGGTCCCGGAGCGCGGCAGCCACCGCCCGGTCGAGGCCGGGGATACGGGCGTCACTGGCCGCGGCCGCGGTGTGCATCCGCAAGGTCGCCAAGCCCAGGCTGCGCTCGATCGGCCCGGCCGTCACGTCGATGTACTGCATCCGCCCGTAGGGGATGACGGACTGGCGGCGGACCAGCACCCCGCGCCGGACCAGCAGGTCCTGGTGGCGTTCCGCGTAACCCCAGGCCGCCACCCTGCGGGCGAGAAACCGCTCCGCGGCCAGACCCGCGAGGAGCACCAAGACGACCACGCCGATGCCGAGCCAGGCCGACACGGACTGCGCAGCCAGGCCGCCGATGAACGCGAGCGGGATCGTGACAATGCCCACCTGGATACGCCGGGCCCGCAGCAGCAGCGGCGACGGGTGCTGCCACTGACTGTCTTCACCCGGGTCAGCCGACATGACTGGCCACCGTCGCCGTGTGCACGGCACACATGCTATCCGCGGCCGGGCGGTCGCGTGCGGGCCGCGACGAGGCTGACGCCAAGGGCGCGTTCCTACACATAAGGTGCCATGATTGCCTGATGCCACTGTTCAGCTTCGAAGGCCGCGAGCCAACCGTGAGCCCCACCGCGTGGATCGCTCCCACCGCGACTCTCGTCGGCGACGTTTCCGTCGAGGACGAGGCGTCGATCTGGTACGGCGCCGTGCTGCGCGGCGACTTCGGCCTGGTCATCGTCCGCCGTGGCGCCAACGTGCAGGACGGCTCGGTTGTGCACGGTGGCACGAATCCGGCGGCCGAGATCGGCGAGGGCGCGACCATCGGGCACCTGTGCGTCGTGCACGGTGCGGTGATCGGCGCCGAGGCCCTCATCGGGAACGGCGCGACCGTTCTGGACGGCGCGGTGATCGGCCGCCGCGCGCTGGTCGCGGCTGGCTGCACCGTGCCGCCCGGCATGACCGTTCCCGACGGCATGCTGGCCGTGGGCACGCCGGCCCGGATCGCCGGTGAGGTCTCTGGCCGGGCCAAGGTCTGGGTAGACGGCAATCCGGAGGCATACCGCGAGCTGGCGCGTCGCCACGCCGCTGGCGTCAAGCCGGTACCTGAGGGCTAGGCCGCGGGCGAAGGCGCAGCCAGTGCGGGACTACGACTTCATCGTTATAGGTGCCGGAACGGCTGGCTGCGTTTTAGCAGCCAGGCTCTCTGCGGATGACGACGTCCGGGTGCTGCTGCTGGAGGCGGGCAGCGCTGAACGCACGCGAGCGATGTCGGTCCCGTCTGCGTGGCCGGAGAACCTAGGCTCGGCGGCCGACTGGGCAGACGTCACCACCGCCCAGGCAGACGCGGGAGCCGTGAGCTACCCACGGGGCCGGGCGCTCGGCGGATCCAGCGCGGTCAACGCCATGGCGCACGTCCGTGGGCATCGCGCCGTATACGACAGCTGGGCGGCAGGCGGGGCGGCCGGCTGGGGATTCGCGGACCTGCTGCCGTATTTCCGCCGCAGCGAACGGGCCGACGGACACGATCCGGCGCTGCGCGGTACCGATGGTCCCGTCCGGGTGACCCCGTCCGCTGAGTCCCGCCGGCACCCGGTGGCCAGCGAGTTCGTCGCGGCGCTTCAGGCGGCCGGGTACCCAGTCACCGATGACCTCAGCGGCTCGCAGCAGGAGGGCGCCACGTGGGTCGACCTGGCGATATCCGAGGGGCAGCGGGTTAGCTCGGCCGACGCCTACCTGCGGCCGGTACTGCACCGGCGGAACCTGCAGGTCGAGACGGACTCCCTGGTCACCCGCATCCGTCTGCGGAACGGCACCTGCGAGGGTGTCACCTATCTCAAGAGGGGAACGACGACCGACGCCCACGCTGCGCGCGAGGTCATCCTGTGCGCCGGGGCGATCGGATCGCCGCAGCTGCTGATGCTGTCCGGCATCGGCCCGGCCGGACAGCTGCGCGCCGCGGGCATCGAGCCGGCCGCCGATGTCGCGGCGGTCGGTCTGGGCCTGCAGGACCACGCGATCGCCATGATCTCTTACGTCTCGCCAACCCCACTGCCGGTGAGCGGCTATAACCACGGCGAGGCCTACGCGGCCCTGCGCACCGATCTGGCAGGCGGCTACCCGGATCTGCACCTGTTCCCGATCCTGTTCCCGCTGGCTCCGGCCGGATTCGACGCGCCTGCCGCCGGTTACGCGCTGGTCGCCTCGGTGGTCGCGCCAGGCAGCCGGGGTTCGGTGCGGCTGGCATCCGCGGATCCGGAGGCA
>JASIGS010000665.1 GCA_030052355.1 Streptosporangiaceae bacterium
GGCTGCCTTCGCGCTGACGCACGGCCGGGGCCCCGCTGCCGCGGTCCCGGTCCGATTCCACCAGGCATACGACCACGGCCGGCTGGCCGTGAGACAGCTGTGGCGGCTATCCGGATCCCGCGGTAGCTGGCTCGACGTCACGATCACGGCGAGCAACTCGTCGCCAACCGCGGTGCACGCGCAACTGTACGAGCCGATACCGGTGGCCATCGCGAAGACCGTCACCAGTGTCAGGTTCCGCCCAAGGCCGCACCTGCCCAACCCGCGCAGCCGCGTGGTGGTGTGGGACTTGTACCTGCCGCCGAAAGGCTTTAAGGAGGTGAGTTACCGGGTGCCCGAGTCCCCGGCTGGGGCAACGGCGGCGCGGCTGGACGCCTGGGTCGCTGCCTTCAGGGAGGTGGCGAGTGTGCAGCAGGACCTGCAGCCGGTCAAGCCCGGCGGGCAGCCGGTCCTGAAGTACATGATGATCATTCCGTCAGAGGTGTGGCTGGAACCCAGTCAGGCGTACCGGCTCACGCTGGGCGGCGTCACGTCCGACGCCGACAGCGCGCCGGCCCGTGACCTGTCAGGGGCGACCTGGTCGTCGGAGAACCAGTCAGTGGCGACGGTGACCTCGAGCGGAGTCATCGCCGGCGTGGCGCCCGGGACCACGGTCGTGAGCGCGCGGGTCGGATCCGTCGTCGCCTCGGCGATCGTGACCGTGCTCGCGCCCGGCTCGAGTCCGCCCTACAGCGCACCGGCTGGCCCGTCCTCGCCGGCGACCACGTCGCCGGCGACTACGCCGTCTTCCACAGGATCGCCGACTGGCACGCCCACGGGCACGCCGTCTCCGACCGGATCGCCGACTGGCACGCCCACGGGCACGCCGTCTTCTCCGGGATCACCGACAGCCACGCCCTCAAGCACGCCGCCCGCTACTCCGTCGGAGGGGGACACTTCGCTCTAGCGTGGGGGGCCGGCTGCCACCCGGGCCCGGAAGCCCGAGGAGTCCAGCCAGCGCGTCTCCAGCCACCATGTGCATCCGGCCTCAGCCCAGCCGGCGACGGTAGCAGCGGCCGCCGCGGCGTCGTCGGCCGGGGTCTCGCCGTCCGCGATGACGTCGAATCCTGGCGGCGCCCCGTTCTCGGTCAGCCAGCCGCGAACCGCCCTGGCGTCCCGTGGCTCCTGGGCACGCCCGTCGAGCCGGTACTGCGGGACGACCCCATCGCAGCGCAGCGCGCGCCGCATCGACCTCGGCGCGGGCCAGACCCCGACAACCCAGATGGGGATGCGGTCCTGCACCGGCTTGGCGGCACGGGACAGGTCCATCCGGCCGGTCTGGTAAGAGTAGTGCCGGCCGTGGTAGCTGCCGCCGCCCTCCCACAGCGTTCGGACCAGGTCGATCCCCTCGTCCAGCAACTCCGCCCGGTCACGCAGGTCGGTCGTCTCGCCGGTGTCGGGCAGCTCGGTGTCGACGGCGCCGACCCCGACGGCCAGGATGGCCCGTCCGCCGGATAGCTGGTCGAGCGTGGCTACCTGGCTGGCCAGCTTCCATGGCCGGCGCCACGGCAGCGGCGTGAGCATCGTGCCGAGCCGGACGTGCTGCGTCCTCGTCGCCATCGCGGCCAGCATGCTCCACGCGTCCGCGCCGTACGCGGCCTCCCAGACGAAGACGCCATCCCAGCCGGCCTCCTCGGCCAGCAGGGCGAGCTCGAACTGCTCGGTCGCCGTGCCTCCGGGCAGCACCGCGCCGCAGCTGATCCTTGGCTCACCGGTCGCGCTCGCAGTCACGATCGGTGGTCTATCACGTGCCTACGACAGTGCCGACCCGGAGCCGGCTAACATGGGAGGTCATGTTGCGCAGCCTGCTCCTTCTGGGCCGCGGCGAGGCCCGGTAGCGAACCGGTCGGCCCCTCGTCGCGGGTAGTCCTGCTGCGCCGGCCGACGTCAATCCCGGTTTCGCCACCCTAGGAGCAGGCAGATCATGAGTAAGACGTCTTTGCAGCGCCCGTCGGGCATGCCGTGTCACCGCTACCGCCCGTTTCCGCCCGTGGAACTTGCCGACAGGCAGTGGCCGTCGCGCACGATGACGCGGGCGCCCCGATGGCTGTCGACCGACCTCAGGGACGGCAATCAGGCCCTGATCGACCCCATGAACGCCGCCCGGAAGCAGGTCATGTTCGAGCTGCTGGTGCGGATGGGCTACAAGGAAATCGAGGTGGGCTTCCCGGCGGCCAGCCAGACCGACTTCGACTTCGTCCGCAGCCTCATCGAATCCGGGTCGGTACCCGACGACGTGACGATCTCGGTGCTGACCCAGGCCAGGGATGAGCTGATCAAGCGGACCGTGCAGTCCCTTGTCGGGGCCAAGATGGCCACGGTGCACCTGTACAACGCGGCCGCGCCGATCTTCCGCAGCGTCGTCTTCGGCTGGAAGGGCGACGGCCGGCAGGAGTGCAAGGCCGTCGCGGTGGACGGCACCCGGGCCGTCATCAAGTACGCCGACGAGTACCTGGCCGGCACGGACTTCGGCTACGAGTACTCGCCGGAGATCTTCATGGACACCGAGCTTGACTTCGCGCTCGAGATCTGCGAGGCGGTGATGGACGCCTGGCAGCCCGACCGGGACCGGGAGATCGTGCTGAACCTGCCCTGCACGGTCGAGCGCTCGACCCCGAATGTCTACGCCGACCAGATCGAGTGGATGAGCCGGAACCTGACCCGCCGCGACCACGTAGCGCTGTCGGTGCACACGCACAACGATCGCGGCACTGCGGTCGCCGACGCCGAGCTCGCCGTGCTGGCCGGGGCGGACCGGATCGAGGGCTGCCTGTTCGGCAACGGCGAGCGGTCCGGCAACGTCGACCTGGTCACCCTGGGGCTGAACCTGTACAGCCAGGGCATCGATCCGATGATCGATTTCAGCGACATCGATGAGATCCGCAGGACCGTGGAGTACTGCAACGGCATCGGGGTGCACGAGCGGCACCCTTACGCCGGCGACCTCGTGTACACGTCGTTCTCCGGGTCGCACCAGGATGCGATCAAGAAGGGCTTCGACGCGCTGGAGCGCAGGGCCGCGGCGGCCGGCCAGCCTGCCAGTGAGCTGCCCTGGCAGATGCCGTACCTGCCGATCGATCCCAAGGACGTGGGCCGTACCTACGAGGCGGTCATCCGGGTGAACTCGCAGTCCGGCAAGGGCGGCGTCGCCTACATCATGAAGGCCGACCACCACCTGGACCTGCCGCGCAGGCTGCAGATCGAGTTCAGCCAGGTGATCCAGCGGCACACCGACACCGAGGGCGGCGAGGTCGAGCCGGCCAGGATGTGGGAGATCTTCGCTGCCGAGTACCTCGCGCCTGGCGACTTCGAGCTTGTCGACTTCAGCTCGGCGAGCGAACACGACGTCGAGCACGTGCGTACCACGGTGCGGGCGTTCGGCAACGAGCACACGCTGACCGGCCGCGGCAACGGCCCGATCGCTGCCTTCTGCGACGCGCTGTCCGCGGTCGACCTGGGCCTTGGCGGGGTCAACGTGCGGGTACTTGACTACGCCGAGCACGCGCTCACCGCGGGCCGCGACGCTGAGGCGGCCGCTTACCTGGAGATCGAGGTAGGGGAACGCGTCCTCTGGGGCGTCGGTGTCAGCTCCTCGATCGTGCGGGCGTCGATGCTTGGCGTCGTCAGCGCGCTGAACCGGGTGGCGCGCAGTCGCTAGTCGTCCCTGGTGGTGGGTGGCTGCCAGCCCTGATTCGGCGTAAAACAGGTGAAACAGCACGCTTGCGGTCCGTCGGGCTGGTGAGGTGCGCACCGCCGGTCCGGCCAGGGGCGGACTATCGGTTCACGCCTCTTCCGGCCGCGGCGGGCTGCCAGAGGTGGCTGCCATGTCGCGCCAGTAGAAGGGTGCGGCGCTGGCCGCGAACCAGTCGTCGATTCGATCGGGCTCGGCCTCGCCAGGGAACGTGACGTCGATAGGGAAGTCGGCCTGCTCGGGCCCGGACGCCCGCTCGATCGCCGCGGTTGCCGCGTCCCTCGCGGCTGCGTCCGCCGGGTCGTCGAGGGTCACCGAGAAGATCATGCCCTCGCCGGAGAACCGGACGGTCAGCCAGGCCGCCGAAGCCTGGCTGACCTGCGGGACGTTGGCGAGCGCAGCGGCAACGGCCGTGAGCAGGCTCGCCGAGGCTGCATCGGGGGGCGCGATGCTGATCGGGTCGGATTCGTCACCCGCGGCCAGGTAAGCGACGCCCTGGGGGTAGACGGGCACACTCTGCGTGGCGCCCGCGTTCAGCGCTATCCCGACGGTCGGCGGCAGCAGCCTGGCGAGGTCGGCGGCCCTGACGACCACGTGCGGTACGGTCAGTGCGGGCTGGACCGGGCCGTCCGCCACGGTCAGCCGCCGTAGCATGTCGGCTGACGAGTACGCGGGCACGAAGTCGCTGCCTAAGTACGAGACGGTCGGCAGGGTCACCGCCGTGCCGGTGACAACCGGCGTGCCGTCGTCAGGCAGCGGCAGCCAGAGCTTCGCCGTCCTGAGCACGTCAAGCAGTTCGCTGATCTTGGCGGCGTCTTCGACCGCGGCGGCGAGCGCGCGGTCTACCGTGTCGGTGTTGCTCTCGCTGGCGATGCTCATGTCGGGATCCTCATGGCGCTCGGTTGGGTCACCTGACGGATAGTAAAGGGTCGGAGGCGCTGCGTATTGGAAAACCGCGTACCTCGCGCTCCGCGCTGGCTGGATGTGGCGCCGGAACGCATCGAGGGCTGGCTTGCCTCGTTCGCCGACCGCCACGGCGGAGCCGAAGTAGCGCAGGCAGGCGCTGACGTCGTGACCGTGCGCGCGGCAGACGGTTCACTGGCGGAATGCCATGTTCCGTTTCCGCCGCTGCCTGCGGGCACGCGCGGCACCGGTGCCGAACTGGCGGCGCACGCGGGCAAGGACAGGACGGTCGGCGTGCTGCTGGTGCGGCTGGGCGGGTACGCGGCCGGGGTCTTCAGCGGAGCCGAGGCCAGGCTGGTCGCGTCCAAGGTGGGCAGCCGGCTGGTACACGGCCGCAGCGCCGCGGGCGGCAGCTCGCAGCATCGCTTCGCCCGGCGTCGCGAGAAGCAGGCCCGCGAGGCGCTCGAGGCCGCCGCCGACTGCGCGGTGGGTGTCTTCGGCGCCTTCGACGGCAGCCTCGACGCGGTCGTGCTCGGCGGCGATAAGCGCGCGATGGCGCCGCTGCGAGACGACCCGCGGTTGCGGCCGTATTTCGACATCGCGGTGGACAGGTTCCTGACCGTGCCCGACCCGCGACTGGCAGTACTGCAGACCACGCCACGGCTGTTCCGCGCCGTGCGCGTCCGCCTCACCGAGTCCGGGGAGTAGCATCCGCCGGATGGCTCGGTACGAGATCAACAAGTCTCCCGCGTCGGAGCGCGAGGCCCTGACGTCCTTCCTTGACAAGCAGCGGGACATCCTCACCCGCAAGGTCGACGGCGTGGCCGACGCACAGGCACGGCTCGCGCCGACAGCTAGCTCGCTGTCGCTGCTCGGCATTCTCAAGCACTGCGCGCTGTGGGAGCGCCGCTGGTTCCAGGTGATCTTCGCCGGCCGCACGTTCCCGGGGGAGTGGCCGCAGGCTGGGCGGCGGGTGCTGCTTGCCGACTTCGCGACCGGTCCGCAGGACACCGTGCCGCGGTGGCTGACCTACTACCGGGAGCAGGTAGCGGAGTCGCGGCGCGTGGTGGCAGAGTCCGAGCTCGAGGCGCCGTGCGCCTTCTGGCCGGATTACTGGTCAGGCCGGGCCGAGGATCGCAACCTGCGCTGGGTCCTGCTGCACCACATCGAGGAAGTGGCCAGGCACGCCGGGCACGCCGACATCATCCGCGAGACGATCGACGGCAGCACCGGCGAGTAGCGCTGTTCACGCGTGGCATTTAACGCGTGGCCGGGCTGGCGGGCGCTCGGATAAACTCGATCCGTGCAACCGCTCCTGTCGTGACGCCCAAGCCCCTTTCAGGGGTGGAGTCTGCCCTGCGTCCGACCCGAATCCGGTAAATGGAGCGAGTTTCCCATGATCTCGACACGAGACGTCGAGCTGCGCGCTGGCGCCCGGCTGCTGCTGGATGCTGCCACCTTCCAGGTCGCCGCGGGCGACAAGATCGGCCTGGTCGGACGCAACGGGGCTGGCAAGACGACGCTCGCCAGAGTCCTGGCCGGCGAGGGACAGCCCGCCGCCGGGCTCGTGCAGATCGGCGGTTCGGTCGGCTACCTGCCGCAGGACACCAGGGTCGGCGACCTGGACGCCGTGGCGATGGACAGGATCCTGTCGGCCCGCGGCCTCGATTCGCTGCTCGCGGGCATGCGCGAGGCCGAGTTGCACATGGCGGATTCGGACACGGCCAAGCGTGACGCCGCGGTCCGCCGGTACGGGCACCTGGAGGAGCGGCTGACCGTGCTGGGTGGCTACGCGGCCGAGTCGGAGGCCGCTTCGATGGCAGCCAGCCTCGGTCTGCCGCAGAAGGTCCTGACACAGCCGTTGCATACGCTGTCCGGGGGCCAGCGGCGGCGTATCGAGCTCGCCAGGATCTTGTTCGGTGGCTCGGACACTCTGCTGCTGGACGAGCCGACGAACCACCTGGACGCCGACTCTGTGACCTGGCTGCGCGATCACCTGAGGGCGTTCCGCGGCGGGGTCGTGGTGATCAGCCATGACACCTCGCTGCTCGAGGCGGTGGTCAACAAGGTGTTCCACCTGGACGCCGACCGCAGCGTGCTGGACATCTACAACCTGGGCTGGACGGCGTACCTGGCTCAGCGCGAGACCGATGCCCGCCGCCGACGGCGGGAGCGGCTGAACGCCGAGCGGCAGGCTGGCGCGCTGAGCGCCCAGGCAGACAAGATGCGCGCGAAGGCGACCAAGGCCAAGGCGGCACAGAACATGCAGCGGCGCGCCGAACGCCTGCTCGCGGGGGTGTCTGCCGACCGGGCACCGGACAAGGTAGCGAGGCTGAGGTTCCCGGAACCCGCGCACTGCGGCCGGACACCGCTGTCCGGGCAGGGGCTGTCGAAGTCCTACGGCTCGCTCGAGGTATTCACCGACGTCGACATCGCGGTCGACAGGGGGGCGCGGGTGGTCGTGCTCGGTCTCAACGGCGCAGGGAAGACGACGCTGCTGCGGCTGCTGGCCGGCCTGGAGGACGCCGATACCGGCGAGGTCATGCCCGGGCACGGCCTGCGACTTGGCTATTACGCACAGGAGCACGAGACCCTGGCGGGCGACCGGACGGTCCTGGAGAACATGCGGTCGGCTGCTCCCGACCTGTCCGAGCGCGAGCACCGCAGCATCCTCGGGTCGTTCCTGTTCTCCGGCGACGACGTCGCCAAGCCGGTAGGCGTGCTGTCCGGCGGCGAGAAGACGAGGCTGGCGCTCGCGCTGCTCGTGGTCTCGGGAGCGAACGTGCTGCTGCTCGACGAGCCGACCAACAACCTCGACCCGGGCAGCAGGGCGGAGATCCTCTCCGCGCTGCGTCGCTACCAGGGCGCGATCGTGCTTGTCACCCACGACGAGGGCGCGGTGGAGGCGCTGCAGCCAGAACGCGTGATCCTGCTGCCAGATGGCGTCGAGGACGCCTGGAGCGAGGAGCTCGCTGACCTGGTGGCGCTGGCCTGACGGACGGGACCGACGGCAGATTCTGGTCGCCGGCGGCCGTCGGTGGCGCAAAAAAGAAATGATCTTTTGACGCCGTCCGGGTAGCCGATCACGAGCTTATGAGTGATCATGCTGAGATACGGCAACGCGGCGGTCACTTCAGCTCACCGGGAGGTACGTGTGACCGAGACTCTGAAGAAGGGCACCAGGGTCACTGGCGCCGACCGGACAAAACTCGCGGCAGACCTCAAGAAGAGGTACAGCTCCGGCGAGAGCATCAGGTCCCTTGCGGCGTCCACCGGGCGTTCGTACGGGTTCGTCCACCGGATCCTCAGTGAAAGCGGCGTCGCGCTGCGCGGGCGCGGCGGGGCGACCAGGGGTAAGGCGAAGTCGAAGGCCTGATGACGAGCGCGCAGCTGGCCGGGACGGGCCTGGAGCTGAGGGTCGACGGCACCGTCGCGACGGTGACACTGGCGCGCCCCGAGCGCCGCAATGCGATGACCCCGAGCACCTGGCACGGCCTGGCCAGGATCGGCGCGGGCATCCCCGACCAGGTGCGGGTGGTGGTCGTGCGCGGGTCTGGCCCGTCGTTCTGCGCCGGGATCGACGTGCGGCTCTTCACCCCGGAAGGCGTAGCGGGCGAGGACCTCAGCCTGGACCCGGCTGATCCGGCGTTCGACGACGTGCTGGCCGGCTTCCAGGCTGGCTATATGTGGCTGCGCAATCCGCAGTTCGTGTCGGTGGCCGTGGTCCAGGGTCACGCGATCGGCGCGGGCTTTCAGCTCGCGCTGGCGTGCGACCTGCGCGTGCTGGCCGACGACGCGAAGTTCTGCATGAAGGAGCCGGCCCTCGGCCTTGTGCCGGACCTGACGGGGACAAAGCCACTTGTCGACATTGTCGGCCTGCCGCGGGCCGTCGAGCTCTGCCTGACGGCTCGCATGGTCGGCGCCGCCGAGGCGCTGGAGCTGCGCCTCGCCGAGCTCGTGGTGCCGGGCGGCGAGCTGGACGCCGCCGCCGAGGACCTGGTGGCGGCGCTGTTGTCCACGGATGCGGCGGCCGCGCGCGCCACCAAGGCGCTGCTCGCGAAGGCGTCCGCGAACACGCTTGAGCAGCAGGCGGCCGCCGAGCGGGCGGCCCAGCGCGCGCTGCTGAGCGCCCGCCAGACGCCCGGCGGCCGGTAAACCCGCGCCCAGGTCGACTAAAGACGCCGAAAAACTTACTTGTGGCTCGGACAATCCGCTGAGCGGGCGGCTGCGAATCTGCGGCATCCGGAGAACAGCCGGGTACGAGACACAAGAAAGGCACGGTCATGTCACTGGTCCGTCTCCTTCCCGCAGGGTTCCACGCTGTCGCCGACTACGCTGTCGCAGCCCTGCTGATCGTGGTGCCGCTTCTCGTCGGAGGTCCGAAGCCGGCCGTGGCCACCGGCGTGATCGTCGGCATCGTCGTCGCTCTGGTCAGCGCGCTGACCCGCTACCCGCTCGGAGTCGTGAAGGTGCTGCCGTTCACCGTGCACTCGATCGGCGACTATCTCGCGGTCGTCCTGCTGGCCGGCGCACCGTTCGCGCTGGGATACCACAGCACCGACCACGGCCTGACGGTGTTTTACGAGGCCGCTGCCCTGGCCGTGCTCGCCGTGAGCCTCGTCACCAACTACCAGTACAGCCCGAAGAGGGCATCGGCCGCCGTGAGCCGGCAGGCCGTCCCCGTCCAGCAGGCGGTCCCGGTCCAGCAGGCCGTCCCCGTCGAGCAGCCGGGGCCGGCGTATCAGGACGCACCCGTCTGTGCAACCGCCCCTGTTGCGGATCAGCTTGCAGCGCCGGATCACGAGGCTGGGCTGGCGGACCAGGAGAATCTGGCGTTCGAGGCTTGGCTGGCTGAGGAGACGAGGCTGGCGCACGAGGCTGCCCGGGCGGAGCAGGCCGCGCAGGACCGGCAGGCCGAGCAGGAGAGGCTGGCCCAGGAGGCCGCCCAGGCCCAGCAGGCCGCGCAGGCGCGGCAGGCCGAGCAGGAGAGGCTGGCGCACGAGGTTGCGCTGGCTGAGAAGGAGAGCCTGGCGTACGAGGCCTGGCTGGCTGAGCAGCAGCGGCTGGCTCAGGAGGCCGCGCTGGCAAGGCAGGTCGCGCAGGCGCGGCACGCTGAGCAGGAGAGGCTGGCGCGCGAGGCTGCGCACGCAGAGCAGGCCGCGCAGGCGCGGCAGGCTGAGCAGGAGAGGCTGACGCGCGAGGCCGCGCTGGCAGAGCAGGTCGCGGAGGCCCGGCAGACTTACCAGGCCGCCCTGTCTCAGCAGAACGCCGAGCACCAGGCACCTGGCGTGCTTCAGGCCGCGCCCGAACGGTAGCCGGAGTCGCACGAGCGACCGGCCGACGCTGACGGCCACGCGAACGCACTCCTCGCGTGGCCGTCGGGGCGTTCGAAGCAACGCCAGGATTCCCGGCGTTGCCGTCATTCGCCGTAACGTTAGTACGTGGCGGTTTTTGCGGGAGTGGTGCTCGCCGGCGGGCGTTCGTCGCGGATGGGCACGC
>JASIGS010000666.1 GCA_030052355.1 Streptosporangiaceae bacterium
CGCAGGCGTGGTCGCAGCCCGGCGCCCCCGACCCGCTCCCGATGCCGCTGCAGAACCTGCTGGTCGCGGAAGCGCATCAGCGGCTGATGCGGTCCGGCAATCCGGACGTGATCCCGCTGCCGGTCGGCCAGATCATCGGCCGGATGAACGAGGTAAAGCCGGTCGCCGACGTCATGGCGGAGCTGCTCGCCGAACTGGACGAGTCCGTCGGCCGGCTGGAGCGCCTCCGCTAGGCGCGCGGCCGGTCCTTCTTTGGCAGCTTCGCCACGACCATGTCATAAGAGGCGTCGATCGCCTCGAGCAGCTCATCGGCCGGTATCCCGCCGTCCGATCGCAGGTCGTTCCAGCCCGACCTGCCGATGTAAGCCATCACCGAGACGTCGTCCGGGTAGCGACTGAGCCATTCGTCGGCGACCTCCCGGTTCGGCCCGCACTTGACCCCGACGCTGCCGCGGGGCGGCGAGCCGAGGAAAGCAAAGATCTTGCTGCCGACCTTGGCCACAATGTCGCCTTCCCAGGGCTCGTCTTGCCACGCCCCGGGCTTCGCCAGGCAATAGGCAAGCAAGTCGTCCCACGTCATCGATACTCCAGGTGCCAAGAGCGGGGGGTCAGCATCAATGCTCCCCCAGCGCCGGTGGGATCATAAGGGCGTCTGAAGAAGCCCCCCAAAGTCCTCTACAGCACGCGGGAGGCGTCCATGACCAATGACCCGCAGTGGCCATCGAACGAGGAGCCACCGGAGCAGGGAAGGCAGCAGGGCTCGCAGGGCTCGCAGGGCTCGCAGGGCTCGCAGGGCTCTCAGGGCAGGCAGGAACGCGGCTCGCGAGGCAGAGGGCAGCAGCCGACCGGCGGGCAGCGCGACGCACGCGGTGACCGTGGCTCCCACCAGGAGCAGCCACGCGAAGCCCGGCAGGAGCCATACCGAACAAACCAGCCCGAACACGGCAGCCATGCGGTCGGCAGGGAACCGGAACACAAGTCGCATCTAGGCCGCTTTATCGCCCTAGGCGTGATCGGCCTGCTCGCCCTGGGCGGCCTCATCGGCGGTCTCGTGGCGGCGTTCGCCGGCACGGCGGCGACTGCGGCCCACCATCACGTTCCCAGCGTCTCCACGCACGTGCCGACGACCCACGTCCCGACGAGTGTCAAGCCCACGACGAGCCCGTCTCCGACCAGCTCATCGGCGGCGCTCGTCAAGACGTTCCAGTACATAGGGCCGCGTGTCTCTGGCGGTTTCGTGGCGCCCGCCGCGGTGACGTCGCACTACATCTACAAGTGCCCGACTCCGAAGCCTGGCGCTGGTCCCTTCAACGCCAAGATGGAGAACGCCAACGGCTCGGACACCCAGACCATCGCGAACACGAGCGGTCCAGGCGGGACCGGCTCCGTCGTCCTGCACCCGAAGCACCCGGGCAGCACCTACCACCTGAACGTCAACACCAAGTGCGAGTACCGGATCCAGGTCTACAAGTGACCCGCGCTCACCGCTGACTGCTGTCCTCTGCGGCCGGCCGCGGCGCCTGCTGTCCTGCAGCGGACGTGCGCGACCGGCCTGCTGAGGTACCGGGGACGCGGCAGGCGCTGCAGCCGTACGTGGGGTAGACAAGAACACCACCAGTGGCGGCGCCGCGGAGGCCGATCTTCTTCAGGATCCCGGCCCACAACGGCTTGTCGTTCTGCTGGACGAGGATCGCGCCGATGCGGGCCCTGACGACGAGTCGCTTGAAGTTCCGCACGTAGCTCACGACGTTACGCGGCGAGGCGTGAGCCAGCTCCTGGATCTGCTGCGGCAGGTCGGTGCGCGGGGTGATCGCCGTGTTGACATAGCCGCCAGCCAGCCGGAAGTAGAAGTTCGTCTCCGCCTGCCAGAGCATGCCGGCGTTGCCGACTTGCGAGACCACGGCGACGGTTTCGCCGGGTGTCAGGACGTCACGGTACCGGCCGCTGGAGATGAACGCGGGCACCCCGTTGTGCCGGACCACTGGCGTGCCGCCCAGGATCAGCACGGGCGTGTTGAGGACCAGGGCCGCGATCACGAGCGCGCCAAGCAGCCACCGTGCCGAGAGCCGCCACCAGTTCCCGGCGGGCCCGGCCAGGAACACGGCCGTCATCGCGGCCAGCACGAGGAACGCGAACAGGATCAGCCGGGCGGGAAAGGCGCTGCGCAGGATGGGCCAGTGCCAGACGCCGCCCCACGGGAGGCTGAGGTACCTGTGCCCGTCGACGAACACCGCGGGCCCGAGCGCTGCCACGATGATGACGGCCAGCATCACCGCCAGGAATCTCGTCATCCGGCTCGGCCAGGTCACCACGGCAAACGCCACCGCCAGCACGAGCAGCGGGATGCCGACGTAGCCCTCCAGTGACTGCTGCGGCTGGTCGCGGGCCGCCGTGACCAGCCAGTGCCAGCGCAGTCCGAATGTCCGCCCTGGGCGCGGGATCACCAGGCTCGCGAGGTCGAGCCCGGAGCCGTGGACGTGATTGGCTGGCTCGTGCGCGAGCGCGACGTACAGGTAAGGCGCGGCCAGCACGAGGCCGAGCACGAAGGCCACGCCAAGCAACCCGGCCAGCCGCGCGACCTGCGGCCGGTAGCAGCGCCCCGCCACCAGGTACCCGACGACCAGAGCCACGACGACCAGCGCGACCAGGTCCGCGAAGATCTCAAGGAACAGGTAGAACTGCACGGCAATCGCGATACCAGCCAGCACGACGAACGTGACACGGCCGATCGCACCGTCCCGCCACAGCAGCACCAGGTAGCCGATGACCGGCAGCAGCAGGGTGTAGGTGAGGTTGAGCTGTCCGGCGGCGCTGTGGTTCATCTCGTAGGCCGAGAATCCGAAGACGGCACCGCCGACCAGCGATGGCCAGAACCGCCGGGTGAGCCGGCGGCAGAAGACGAACGCGGCCCAGGCCGCGAGCGGCATCGCGAGCACGGTCAGCAGGTTGAACGACACGACCGGGCCCGTCGCCTCGGTCAGCGGGGAGGCCAGCAGGCCGAGCGGCGGGGCGGTGGTGACCCAGGCCAGGGCGAAACCGCCGGGTACGCCGATCTGGGTGGTATGCAGCGGGTCGATGAGGTGCGCGACCGCGTAAGGCCACCAGCGAAGATTCCAGACAAAGAAGTTCGGATCCATGCTGACCTGGTCGAGCTGCGGCACGGTCGGGTGGGCCACCAGGCGGTACGGCGACGTCGGCAGCCACACGGCTAGGTAGACCGCGAGCGCTATCAGGCCCTGCAGGATGGGCGAACGGACGCGCACCCGGCGCGCGACCTGGACTGCCCTGCGAGCCATCGGGCCCAGCCGAGCCAGCACGTTTTTAGGGTGCCCGGGGGCGTGGCAGCTAACCCGCAGGGCCCGCCGGCCAGGCTCCGGCCACCTCGTAGGCCTCGTCGTCCCCTGGCCACGGCGGGATCGTCACCCCTATGGCGGCAAGGGGGCCGTCGCCGCCTGACCTGAACTGAAAGCTCGTGCCGGCCGGTATGGACAGGCAGGTGCCCGGCACCAGC
>JASIGS010000011.1 GCA_030052355.1 Streptosporangiaceae bacterium
AGTCGACCGCTGAGCGTTGCGAATCCAGCTTTTTGACCGCCTTATTCAGGGCAGCTTGCGCGCTGGCCTTGGCCGCTGGGGTCTTGGCCTGCAGCACGTTCGCGACGTCGTTCATCACGTTCTGGGCGTCCGGTGCCGCCCAGTTGACCAGGCCGGTGACCACGCCGACGAGCTGGTAGCTGTCGAGCGATTCGGGAACCTGGTAGCTCTCCAGGTCGTCGATCTGCATGTTGTTGGCCGGGGCGCAGTTGGCCACGCCCTGCTGCGCGACGCTGACCGCGTCGCTGACGTCCTTAGGGGTGTTCTGTCCGGCCTGCACGTCATCCAGGGCGATCAGTGACTCTTTGACGCCACCCGCGCACGATTCGATGTCGGTGTTCACCGAGGTCAGGAAGCCGCGCATGTCACTGGCGCGCTCGGCCGTCGATGGCTTGTGGACGAGGCTGACCAGGACCGCACCGACGATCACCACGACGCCCAGCCCGAAGACCCACTTGGGCGTGCGGCGGACGGGCCAGCGGTTGGACCTGATCGGGACGTATGGAGGCTCGGGACGCTGGGAAGTCATGCTCAGTCAGCCTCGCTCTTATCCATCAGGGCCACGCCGTTGATCAACTCCTTCATGGTCAGCGCACCAGACACGTGCTTGACGATGCGATGCTGCGCGTCAAGGAAGAAGGTCTGCGGGATCCCGTAGACGTTGTATGCGTCTGCGACCGTCTGGTTGGTGGGCTCGAAGCCTACCGGGTAGGCGACGCCAGAGGCGCTCACGAACTTCAGGGCGGGACCTTTCTCGTCGTCGGCGTCGATGCCGAGCACGATCACCTTGCCCGCCATGCGCTTGTAGTACGACGCGATCATCGGGGTCTCGGTCTTGCAGTTCGTGCACCAGGACGCGAAGAAGTTGATGATCAGTGGGCGTCCGGCGTACTGGGCCAGCGACACCGTATGACCGGGGTCGCCGAGTTCGGGCAGGGTGAAGGCCTTGGCCAGCGGCGGCGGCCCTGTCTTGGCCGCCTTGCCCGAGGCCAGCCCCGTAAGAGCGACGGCCAGGACGGCTACCACGAACACGGCGGCCCCGGAGTAGATCACTTTGGCGGTCGTGCTCATCCCGCGTACTCGTGACGTCCAGGACCGGCGCGGCGTCAGTTCCGGCTCGGGCTGCTGGCGCGGCGTCGGTTCCGGTTCGGCCTGCTCGCGCGGCGTCGGTTCCGGCTCGGGCTGCTCGCGCGGCGTCGGCTCCGGTTCGGACTGCTCGCTCATCGCCTTTCCTGCTCTTCTTTAGTGACAGTGATATGGTGCCGGCTTCGGCTGTCAGCCGATGGGGCCGGTGATCTCGGCCGCGTCCGGGTCCGGCACCGCGCCGAGCGCTGGCATGCCGCCCGGCTGTGGCATCCCGCCCGCGCCGAGCGTCGCGTCCAGTCCTTTGATACTGTCCTGCGCTGCCGTCACGGGCAGCAACAGGTCGAATCTACTTCCTTGTCCAAGGACGCTCTGCACCCGGATGTCCCCATCATGGCTTCGGGCGATGGCCGCGGCCAGGGCCAGGCCAAGCCCCGTGCCACGGTGGCCGGTCCGGCCCGACCCGGTCGCAAACCGGTCGAAGATGTGCGCTATCTCCGTCGGCGAGATGCCCGACCCGCCGTCCTCGATGACCAGCCGCGCGTACCCGGATCCGTCGTCATGCAGCACCGAGAGCCTGATGATGTCGTCCTTGCCGGTGTGCTGGCCCGCGTTCTCCATCATCGCGTCGACCGCCAGCCCCAGCCGCTCGCGATCCGCCGGGACCGTGGCCTGGTCCAGCCGGCCCAGCTGCCAGCGCCGGTCCGCCGTGGGCTGCCAGCGCCGCAGCATTTCAATCGCGAACATCTCCAGTGACACCGGCTCGCGGTTCAGGAAGTCCGGGTTCTGCGACGCAGCGAGGAGGAGCAGGCGCTCGCTGAGGTGGCGCAGCCGGTTCAGCTCGGTCACCACCACCTCTATATCTCTCTTGTCCTGCCCGGCGGTCAGGCTCCTCGCCAGCAGCTCGGCGTGCCCAAGCGCGATCGTGATCGGCGTCTTGAGCTGGTGCGAGGCGTCCTGGACCAGGTCACGCTCGGCGGCCATGAGCCTGGCAACCTGCTCGTTCCGGTCGGCTCGCTCCGCTTCGGCCGCCAGCCGCCGGTGTCCGTGCCAGATCAGCAGGCCGAACATGGCTGCGAGCAGCGGGATCTCCGCGAGCTCGTCGGCCGGCTGGGCGCCGCGCGAGATGGCCAGCGCGATGGCGGCCGAGGTGGTGACCGTGACTGTGGCCGCAATCCAGAGCGCGGCCCCGGTGTCCGGCAGCCGGAAGCTGTACACGATGGCGCACGTGACCCAGATCAGGCTGAGCGGGATCGCCGCCCAGTGCGAGAAGTACAAGATCGCGATCAGCCCGAGTATCCAGAGCAGGACCCACGCAGCGTCGAGCAGGCTGCGCGGCCTGCCGCGGCCGTCCGCGAGGCCAGTAGCCTCTGCTGCCACGCCCGAGTTAGGCAGCGAGCTGGTATCCCGCACCACGCACCGTCTTAATGAGGTCGAACCCCAGTTTCGACCGGAGTCGGCGAACGCACACGTCAACCACGTTCGAGCCGGGATCGAAGTCGATACCCCAAACGGTGGCGAGCAGCTCGTCCTTGGATACCGACTGCCCCTGGTGCTCCATGAGCTCCCTGAGCAGGAGGAACTCGAGCCGGGTGAGCGGCACCGGGCCGACTCCGGCATCGGCCTGCAGCCTGCCGAGATCCAGCACGAGGTGGCCGACCCTGAGCACTTCGTGTGGCTGCAGCGTGCTGCGAACCTGCACGCCGACCCTGGCGATGAGCTCGTCGAGCGAGAACGGCTTGGTCAGGTAGTCGCGCGCGCCGAGGTTCAGGCACTCGACCTTCGTCGTCACGTCGGCCAGGCAGGACAACACGAGCACCGGCTGCTCCGGGCGCGACTCGTGCAGCTTGGCGAGCACGTTGCGCCCGTCGGTGTCGGTCATGACGAGATCGAGGATGATCAGCTGGAAGCTCTCCTGCGCGGCCATGCGCAGTGCGTCGTCACCATCGCACGCGAAATCGATTGCGTAGCCAGCATCGGTCAGCGCGCGCACGATGAAGCTACGGATCTCGGGCTCGTCCTCGACCACGAGGATTCGCGCTCTCGTCTGCGGCGGGGCAGAGCGAGATACGGTTATTACGCTCATAGCAACAATTTTACGACCATCGGCTGACAAGTCCGGAGGGGCGTCCTGCATTCCGACAAGTCCTCAGCAGACGGCATACTCCTTCCGGGCGTTCCAGGTCAAGGTGCGCGGCACGGATTCCCAAACGATTGCAGTGGCCAGCGACGTGAGCAGGGTGTCATCGGCAGCCGGCCAGAGCAACATCTGCGTGCCAAACGGTAACCAGTCAGCTACTCGCCGTTAGAACACATCGGAAACCGATGACAATTTCGTCATTCAGCGTTAGCGTACTTGCGCTGGCAAAGCTGGGGACACGACGATCAGACACGTCCTTGTGAGAAGTGTTAACCGTGAACTGTTGACCCAGACAGTCGCTGCGTCATGCCCGGATCCCCCCTCCGGCTGACGACCCCGAGAAGCGAGGTGAAGCCGGTGTCATTGGCTACTCGCGTCGTTACCCTTGTCGTGGCGTTTCTTGCCGTGGTGGCGATCGCGTTGTTCGTTGTACTCCACTACTTCCTGGGCGGGCCGCCGACAGTCGCCTTCGGCTCTGGAGTAACGCCAGACACGGGCGCGACCGTGCACGTGATGCTGCAGGAGGATCCGCAGAACACGGTCAGCACGCACCCCGACTGGGTCTCCTATTTCGTGCAGAGCCCGACGACCCACCAGTGGGTGCACACGACGCTGTTCTCTGTGCCGGCCGGAAGCAAGATTGATGTCACCGTGCTCGGTTACGACGGCTGCACGCCGCTGCGCAACAACTTCTGGGGCAAGGTGACCGGGACAATCGGAAACGTCGAGGTCGCCGACGGCAAGACCGTCCACGCGCTCAACTCGTGGTCGGGCTGCAACGTGGGGCACACGTTCTCGATGCCGGGCATCGGTCTCAACGTGCCGATCGAGTCGCCGACGCTGGCGCAGAGCGCGAACCTGTGCGGGACCTCGCCGTGCACCTCCGGGCCGCACTCGACCGTGACCTTCAGCTTCATGTCACCGAAGGTCACCGGCCAGTACTTCTGGCAGTGCCGGATCCCGTGCGGCGGTGGTTTCATCGACGGCTTCGGCGGTCCCATGCAGACGATCGGATTCATGACGGGCAACATGAAGGTGGTGGCGTAATGGCCGCACAAGCGGCAGCGGAGCCGCAGAAGGCGGCAGCCGGCGGGCCGAACCACGGCCTGCGCATCTTCCTGATGTGGCTACCGGTGGCGTTGGCGGCTGACCTGGTGTTGTACTTCGTCTACGGCCCGCACATGCCGCCAGGTGACATGTCGACGTCGGCGGCAAGCCAGCAGTTTGACATCAAGGTCATGTCCGTCATGGCGGCGCCCGTGATGGCGTTCGTGCTGATCTATTTCGGCTACGCCCTGACAGTGTGGCGGCGCCGCGAAGGCGACAACGAGGACGGCCCGCCCATCCGCGGGAACTCCCGGGTCCAGGCCACGTGGATCGTCGTGAGCTCCGTCATCGTGCTGGCGCTCGCCGTGTTCGGCACCTACGAACTGGTCGCACCGCAGGGAGCGGGCGCGGGCGAGGGGCCCAGCCCGATCTGGAAGCCAGACGGCAAGCCGCTGCAGGTACAGGTGATCGCCCAGCAGTGGCGGTTCACCTACCGCTACCCGCAGTTCGGCGGGTTCGAGACCACTGAGCTGATGCTTCCGGTCGGTCAGTGGATCC
>JASIGS010000667.1 GCA_030052355.1 Streptosporangiaceae bacterium
CGGGTTGGTCGTGGGCGGCGGCCGGTTCGTCAGAGCCGCCCGCCGCTACCGTACGATCCAGATCCAGGCCGGCGACCACGTCATCACCGCCGCAGACCCGCTACCCGATGACCTCCGCGACGCCATCGACGCGATCAAAAGCAGCCCGCGGGATGCGCACTAGTGCAGTGGCAGGCAACGTTTGCCTAGTTGATGGCGAGACTCCGGGACGCGCTGGACGGCATCTCTGCCACGCAGAAGGCCCTCGCTGCGGACGGGCGACCGCGGTGTCGCCCTTCAGAGGTAGGGCGTTAGATCGGCTCCGGGGTAGCGCGCTTGGGTATCGGCCAAGGTCTGCTCGTCCCAGTACGGGTCTCCGGCATCGGGGAATCCGAAGACCGACCGCTCCCGGGGAGTGGCCTTCTCGATGAGTTCGCCCCAGTCTGCACTGAGCGAGCGGGCAGGCCAGGCGACCCTGCCGGTCCAGCGCGGTCCCCACACGTCGTAGTGGGCGAGCAGGGTGAATCGGGCTGATCGCTCGGCGGTCATGCCCGATGCACGGTGCACCATGTCGGTCCGGAAGGAAAACAGGGTCCCCGCCGGACCCGTCACCGAGATCTCCTCGTCGGCGAAGGCGCCGGCCGGGAGGTAGTTCGTGACGTAGTCATTGGCAGATCCGCCGAGCGTGTCCGGCCAGTAAGGCACGCTCTCCCCGATGGTGAGCGGGACGACCTTGGTAGGCCCGTCCTCCTCGCCGACGTCCGAGAGGAGGATCCAGCTCGTCATCTGCGTGGCAGGGTCGGACCGCTTTGGTACCACGAGGCTGTGGTTGCCAAGGTCGCGGTGGTGTTGCTGATCGTAGTCGGCGGCGCCGGCGTACTTGGCCCATAGTTCCGCGTCGTACAGACGCAGGTCGGCCGAGCCCAGGAAACGCTCCGCCAGGTCGAGGAGGTCGGGATGAAAGGCCAGGCGGTTCAGGTCCCAGGATCGCCACGGCCCTCCGATGATGCCGGCGAACTGGCTTGTTGCCAGCCCGGCGTGGGCCGCCGGGTCGGCGAAGTACTCCTCGGGCCGAGGGAAGTGCAACCACAGGGCCTCCTGGGCCGCCGCCAGCTCGTCGGCCCGCAGGAAACCCTCGAACACGAGGTAACCCCGCTCCCGCAGTTCCGTCAGACAACGGTCTGGCACGCTCACAAGCCCGGAAGTCTAGCCCGCATCACACCCCCGCCACCGTCCCAACGTCGCGTTGCAGGACATGGCGGCGACAGTGGTCAGTGGATGCGGCCTGGCGAGCCGCCCCGCAGCAGCCAGCGGTTTACCGCCGTGACGCCCACGCTGCAAGCGGGCCAGGACAAGGCGCTCAGAACCGCTACGACTGCCTGCGCTGCTGCCACTTCACGACGGCAGGAATCCCGGGCACAACCAGCACCCACATCAGCACTGCCCACACAGTGAGAAGCAGCTCATGATGCCCGGTCACCAGGAAGCCAGCCAGGAAAGCCGTGCCCGCCACGCTGACCGCAGTCCACCACACAACGCGCAAATCCCAGGAATGCACAAAGCAAGCATGCCTCTCCGGCCGCAAGCGGGTTACTCATGACGCCCGGAAGGACAAACCGGCCTCCCGGAACGAAAAATGGTTCGCATAAAGACCAGTTGCAGGACGCCACTCGGCAGGGGCAGCCATTACCAGGGAAGATCACGCGCGCCCGAAGGCGGCTGCCGCCAGGTCCGGCAGCCTGCCGCCTCGGGGGGGACCCGGCAGACCCGGCAAGCCAGCGGCAGCCGCTACAACCTACGACGCCGCGCACAACCCGGTGGTTTACCGGGCACAACGGACGCCGCATAAGGCGGAAAATGGCGCGCACAACGGCAAGTGGCAGTGCGTCGGCCCGGCGATCAGGTCCAGCGGCGAAGGCGCCTCCGTGCGACCCCAGGAGCAGCCCGAACCTCCGCGGCCGCCATTGCTACGAACGCGCCCACGGCCGCGTTTCGCAGCGGCAACCTTCGCCCGCACATCACTCTCGTCCTGGGCATCAGACAGCGCCTGCGTCGCGTCATAAGCCGCCGCAGCCGCCGCGACCAGGCCCGGATCTGCGACCACAAGCCGCACGTTGGTCAGCGCCGTAAAGGCGCCGCCCCGGAGCGTGTAGGTCTCGGTCCGGGCCGCCGCGGCCGCCGCCCCGTCCGGATCCTCGAGGCGCGGGTTAAACCAGTCCAGCTGCGCCCTCCTGAACTCATTCAGCGCTGCCACCGGGCCGCTGTACGCCGCCAGCCGCTCCGTGACGGTCACGACGCGCAGCTCGCGCTACTCCGGCGATATCCGGTAGCCCGTCGGGTGCGGCGGCTCTTAGCATCGGCAGGTGATCTACCAGCACCCCCTGGCTTACCTGCTCGGCTTGCAAGGCGTTGCCCTGCTTCGCGCCTACAACGGCGAGTACGACCGCGAGTTCACCGAGGCCAGGATCGCCGACATCCGCGCGATGCTCGACTGTGCCAGCGAGTTCGGCGAGGGCGCCACGGTCCGCCCGATCACGGCGGCCGAGGGCTATGACGTCTGGGCCGAGTTTTACGACGGGCCGAACGACCTGATTGACCTTGAGGAGCCGATCATCCGGCCGATCATCGACCGCCTGCCGATCGGGTCGGCCGTCGACGCTGCCTGCGGCACCGGCCGCCACGCGGCCTACCTGGCCGCCAAGGGCCACTCAGTGATCGGCGTGGACGGCTCGGCGAAGATGCTCGCCATCGCCAGGGCCAAGGTTCCCGGCGCGGACTTCTGCCA
>JASIGS010000668.1 GCA_030052355.1 Streptosporangiaceae bacterium
TTGAGGCCCGCCCGCTGGGCGAGGTCCATGAAGAGCACCAGGTCGAGCACCAGGGGCGCCGCCAAGATGGAGTCACGGCACAGGAAGTCGACCTTGATCTGCATCGGATAGCCGAGCCAGCCGAAGATGTCGATGTTGTCCCAGCCCTCCTTGCTGTCACCGCTGGGCGGGTAGTAGTTGATGCGCACCTTGTGGTAAACGTCGCCGTAGAGCTGGGGATAGCGGCTCGGCTGCAGGATGTGCTCGAGCACGCCAAGCTTCGACTGCTCCTTGGTGCGGAAGCTGTCCGGATCGTCCAGCACCTCGCCGTCGCGGTTACCGAGGATGTTGGTCGAGTACCAGCCCGCCAGGCCCAGCATGCGAGCCTTCAGCATCGGCGCCAGCACGGTCTTCATGAGGGTCTGGCCTGACTTGAAGTCCTTGCCCGCGATGGGCACGCCGGCGGCGTGGGCTAGCTCCACCATGGCCGGCACGTCGACGGTGAGGTTAGGCGCTCCGTTGACGAAGGGCGCGCCCTCCTTGAGAGCCGCGTACGCGTAGAGCATCGAAGGCGGGATCGTCTCGTCGTTCGCATCCATCGCGGCTTCGAGCGCGGCCAGGTCCTGGTGGGCCGGGCGTGGCTCGAGAAAGATCTCGGTGGACGCGCACCAGATCACAACCATCCGGTCGCACGAGTGGGCGGCCTTGAAATCGCGGATGTCCTTGCGGATGGCCTCGGCAAGGTCGCGTTTGCCAGCGCTGGACTTGACATTCAGGCCATCGAGCCGCCGCACGTAGTTCTGGTCGAAGACGGCCGGCATGGGCTCGATCTCCTTCAGTTCGGCCGCGATCGGTTCGATGTGGGAGAGCCGGTCGAGCACGCCGCATTTCAGCGCGGCTTCGTAGGCCGTGTCCGCGATGGGATCCCAGGCACCGAAGACCAGCTGGTCCAGGCCGGCCAGCGGCACGAAGTCGCGAATGAGCGGCACCCGGTCCTCGGTCCGCTTGCCGAGGCGGATGGTGCCCATCTGAGTGAGCGAACCGACTGGCTCGGCGAGGCCGCGCCTGGCCAGCTCGACGCCGGCGACAAAGGTCGACGCCACGGCGCCGAGCCCCACTGTCAGGACGCCTAGCCTGCCGGCGGCTGCCTCGATGCGGTGCTTGGATGTCTCCACGAAATCTCCAGCCTCCAGGGTGAAGCCGCGCTGAACCACTCCGGCGCGTCTCGTTGTGTGCCGTACCGATGTATCGGCTCGATACATCGGTACGATATGAGTCGGCGCGCCTTGGCGCAAGGTGGCTATGCCCGTCACAACGCAGAAGAGCCTGAACCAGGCCATTCCGCAAAGCTGATCGGCCTCGGGTATCCAGTCCCGGCGAGATCCGTCGTAACCTGTCGGGCATGAGGCGATCGGTGGTCGATTACGGCCTGGCCCGCAGGGCCACCATCGCTTCCGTGCTGTCCGGACGCACTACCATGTCCGACGTCTGCGACGCTCACCCATACCTGCTGAGGGCGGCCAAGTTCCACGGGGAGACGACCGACGTCACGTGCCCGATCTGCCGCAAGTCGAAGCTCACGCACGTCACGTACGTCTACGGCGATGAGCTCGGGCAGTATGAGGGCAGGGTAAAAAGAGGCCCGGAACTGGACGAAATGGCCGCGGAATATGGCGAGTTCCAGGTCTACGTCGTCGAAGTCTGCCAGAGTTGTGCCTGGAACCACCTCGCGTCGTCGTATGTACTCGGTACCGGCGAACCGCCCGCAAGGCGCAGCAGGCGGGCCAGGGTCGGTGAGTGAGGATCGGGTCGCGCTGAGCGCAGGAGGCTCCCGCTTCGGTACACGGGAGTGACTGGATAAGTGCCGTAATGGTGGGTACTGCCAGGTAACGTGTGTTACCGGCGGTACTCATGCTCGCTTACGACCGCCTTACCCCTACCAGCGAGGACGCGTGAGTAACCAGAACTTGCCCGGGCCGTACTGGCAGGAGGAGCGCGGCCCTGCCGGGCGGCGCAGCGGATCCGACGGCGGGTCGAGTGGCCAATCCCCGTGGGACGACGCGCGGTTCTGGAGAGATGACAATCGCGGCTCTGCGAGCGGGCGGAGTTCGGGCCAGGCACGTGGCGGCCGCCACGGTGGCGGGTCGGCCGGGTCGCGGGGCGCCGGTGCGGGGCGGTCGGCTTCTGCCCGGTCGGCACTGCAGAGCCGGTTCAGCCAGACTGCGGACAAGTTCAGCCATACGGCCGACGACCTGCGCAAGCGCTTCGGCACGCGCGGCGCGGCCGCCAGCGGCGGGTCGGGGTCAGCTGGCCGGGCCGACGAGGACTACTGGGAGGCCTCGGGAAGCGCCAGGGCCAACGGCCACAGCGCGTCGAACGGCAGCAGGGGCGGCGCTGCCGCGAACGGTGGCGGCCGGGCGTACGGGAACGGCGCAGGGACGTCCAGGAACGGCGCGCGCGCGACGGGTGCCCAGCCCGGCTACCGCGGCGCCCGGCGGGCAGCAGACTCCAGGGCCGACTACGGCGACTACCGCGCTGGCCGGACGGCGGTGCGCGACGAACCAGATTTCTGGACCGGCGATGCCGGACGCCGCAGCCTGCGGGACCGGGTGGCCGAGCGCACCGGCGTCGGGACCGGCGGTGGCGGGCGCGGTGGCCGGGGCGGTGGGTACGGCCGCGGCCGCTGGGACAATGGGCGCGGGCAGGGGTTCAAGCACTGGCTGCTCTACGGGAGCTGGTGGCGGCGCTGGACGATCAAGAAGGCGCTGGCGGTGATGGGCATCGGCATCGCCGGGTTCATCCTGCTGGGGTTCGCGATCGTCGCGATCATGTACGAGATGACGCCGATCCCGACAGACGTGTCCGAGACCGCGAACTTCCAGTCGTCCACCGTCTACCTGGCCAACGGCAAGATACTCGGCACGTTCTCCGATCAGGGGGCCAACCGCCAGCTGCTGAGCACGCCGCAGATACCGCAGACGATGGATCAGGCCATGGTCGCGGCCGAGGACCGCCACTTCTACACCGAGCGCGGCATCTCGGTCACGGGCATCCTGCGCTCGGGCTTCGAGGATCTCTTCGGCAGCGGCGGACTGCAGGGCGGTTCGACGATCACCGAGCAGTACGCCAAGAACTACTACACGAGCGTCGGGTTCTCCCGCTCGATCACGACGAAGGTCAAGGAGATCTTTATCGCGATCAAGCTCGCGCACGAGCGGTCCAAGTCGTGGATCCTGACGCAGTACCTGAACACCGTCTACTTCGGCAGCTACGGCGGCAACCAGTTCGACGGCGTGGGCGCCGCGGCGCAGGGGTACTTCGGCGTCAACCTGTCCGCCAAGGGGTCGACGCTGACGGTCGCGCAGGCCGCGATGCTGGCGGCGATGCCGAATGAGCCCAGCTTTTTCACCCCGATTTCGACCGGTGGCCCGGGATTTTCGGCGCTCGTCGCGCGCTGGCAGTACGTGCTGGTCAACATGGTGCGCGACAACGCGATCAGCAAGCAGACGGCTACCTCGCTGTGCGCCTACTGCCAGCTGGGCGGCAAGCACGGCGCGGAAGCCGCTTTCGTGAAGGACGTCAAGATCGTCGCGCCGAGCACGACCAACGGCTGGAGCGGCTACAAGGGCTATCTGATGGAGATGGTCCAGCAGCAGCTAACCGCGCCGAAGATTGACGGCGGCTACGGCCTGAGCGTGACCGACGTCGACACCCGCGGATACCAGATCCACACGACCTTCAGCATGGCCAAGGTCGACGAGCTGGCGACCGCGGTGAACGTAGAGAAACAGCAGATGGCTGATACCGGTTTGCCGTACCAGATCTACGACCGGATCGGAGCGGTGCTGGAGAACAACTCCGGGGCGATCGTCGCGGTCTACGGGGGCCCGGGCTACGGCAGTAAGGACTGCGCGAAGACGAACTGCGACCTGAACATGGCCGAGGCGGCTGAACCGGTTGGCTCATCGTTCAAGCCGTACGTGCTGTCCACGGCCGTCACCGAGGGCATGAGCGTCCTGAACAGTCAGCTCAACGGCTTCTCGCCGATCTGGATCCCGAACGTGCCTGCCAACCAGCAGACCGACGACATGCTCTCGCCGACCAGTGCGCCGTGCGCGGCGGCCCAGACTCAGTTCGGCGGGTATTGCGGATCGATCCACTACTACAAGTTCGACGAGAGCGACGAGAACTCGGATAGGCCGCTCGCGGTCAACGTCGCGGCTGCGATCTCGTCTGACCCTGCCTTCGAGGACCTCGCACACCGGGACGGCATCAACGCGGTCATCAACATGGCCAAGGAGTTCGGCGTCGGCCAGAACTCGTTCGTGGAGCCGTGCGGGGCAAGCGCAGGCAGCAACGGCACGCAGGCGGCGATCATCGCGGACTGCAACGACCTGACGGGTCCCGGCTACACCGTCGGCAAGACCGATGTGCTGGGCAACGGACTTGTCGGTTCGTTCAGCACGGACGCCAGCCT
>JASIGS010000669.1 GCA_030052355.1 Streptosporangiaceae bacterium
GCCCGGTACACCAGGGCCATGAGTTCGATATAGGGTCGGCCGATCCTCCGTCCGATCGTGATGGCCATGTCGAGGTGCGGTTCCGCCAGGTCCAGTCGGCCGGCCCAGGTGTCGGTGTCGCCGATCTCGGCCAGGGCGAACGCACGCAGCTCCTCACTCACGTCGGGCCCGGTCGCCGCGGGGACCGCGGAGATTGCGGCCACGCGCTCTGCGTGGGTGGCCCGCCCGCGCTGGTCGCCGCTCCTGCCGGAGTACATCATTTGCACGACCCCGAGGAGAGTCAGCGCCTGCTTGCGCCGGCGCTCGGGCACCTGGGCCAGGCCTTGCTCGGCCAGGGCCAGGAATCGTTCCGCGCTGACCAGTGAGCCGTGCGCCAGCTCGCCAGCCGCCGCGACTGCCGCTAGCTCGGCATCGCCCGTCGCCGCCCCGGCCGGGAATGCGGTCACAAGTGCGCGCGCCGTCGATTCCTGTCCGTCCAGGTACAGGCCTGGCCAGTTGTCAGCCAGCAGCCGGGCGGCCATCTCCCAGTGACCGCCGGCCTGCGCATGCCGGATGGCCTCGACCGGGTGACCGTGGCTGGCAAGCCATTCGGCCGCGCGGATGTGCAGCGCGCTGACCTGCTCAGGCTCCGTTCTGCGCAGCTCCAACTGCAGTAGCTCGGCGAACAGGTGGTGATAGCGGAACCAGGACCGCGCCGCGTCCAGCGAGACCACGAACGCGTTGGCTTCCTCCAGGCCCTGGAGCATCCGCTCGCCGCCGCTGGTCCCGGTCATCAGATCGGCCAGCTCTCCGCTGACGCGGTCCAGCCCGCTGGTGCGCAGGAGCAGCTGCCGCACCCCGCCCGGCTGGCGGGCCAGCACCTCGGCCAGCAAGTACTCGGCCACGGTCCGCTCGGTCCCGGAGAACTCCGCCGCGAACCGGTCAGGATCGGAGTGGCCGGCCAGCGACAATGCCGCCATGCGCAGCCCGGCCGCCCATCCCTCGGCCCGCTCGTGCAACGTCCCTAGTGCCTCGGCGCTCAGGTTCACCCCCGCCGCCTGGAAGAGCTTGCCTGCCTCCTGCAGAGTGAACCGCAGATCGTCCGCTCGGATCTCGGTCAGCTCGCTCTCCAGGCGCAGCCGGTGCAGACCCAGCCGGACGTCGTGCCGGGTGGCCAGCACAATCCGCAGCTGCGCTGGTGCGCGCAGGACAAGGAGCTCGACTTGCTTGCGGGCTTCCTCTGACCGCAGCTCGTGGACGTCATCGAGTACGAGCCACAGTCTGTCCTGCAGGGGTGCGAGGTCCGCGAGCAGCCGCTCGACGATGGCCCAGTCGTCCAGGTCAGGAGAGGCGGTCAGCTCGCGTACCAGCCTGGACCCCGGCGAGGTTCGGCGCAGCGAGGCCAGCACCGAGAGCCAGAACCGGCGCGGATCTCGCTCACCTCTCGTGACCTGCACGAACGCCACGCGGTCGGCTAGGTTCGCCTGATCGATCCAGGACGTTACAAGCATCGTCTTGCCGCTGCCCGCTGGGGCGGAGACGACCGTTACCCGCGCCGAGTGGTCCAGCAGGTGCCACAACTCCGGGCGGGCGACTATGGCGCGGCTTGGCGGCTGGGAGGCGGGCAGCGTCGCCGGGACTGCGGTCCTCATCTCCGGACTAAGTCTTTGAGGCGGGCGTGGGACGACGCGCGGCAGGCGCTTGGCCTTTCAGCCGACGGCCTGCGGCGATTGCCCGCAGTATCTCGTCTGGCTCTGTCCGGGTCGTGTAGTCAGCGTGGACGTCGAGCCAGCGGATAACGCCGGCCTCATCGACAATGACGACCGTGGGCATCGGCAGCGTGGTGGTGCCGTCAGCATTGACCTTAGTGAGGTCAAGACCGAGCCGTAGCTGGGCCGCCCGCGCCCAGTCACTGGGAGCGGTGAGGATGCCCAGCTGGCCGGCGATCTGGTTGCCGGGATCGGACAGGACCGTGAACTTGAGCTCCTTGGTCTCCTGAGTGGACAATGACCCGTCCGCGGTCTGCGGGCTGATGGCGACCAGCGGGATGCCCTGCTCAGCTAGCGCGGGAATCAGTTGCGCCTGATAGGCGCGCAGGGCGATGTTGCAGTACGGGCACCAGCCACCGCGGTAGAAGACGATGACGCCCGGCCGGGAGCCCAGGACCTGCGCCAGCGTGGTCGGCTGCCCGGCCGCGTCGAGCAGGCTGCCGTCTGGCATCCGCTCGCCGGGCGCGGCTGTCACACCGGGCCTGCCTGCGGCGGCCAGTTCGCGTTGCTCCGCGGCAAATGCCGCAGCGACATCGGCGGGCATCTGCCCGGCGGAAGCCAGGTGATGCTCCGCTACCTGCTGCACGATGGTCATGGTCACGGTCATTGGCACCGCCCTGGATCGACTGGCTTGTGCGATCCAGATTCCCGCACTAAAAGTGGAATGTCTAGTCCATAAACGTTAGTCTTGCTGTCATGTCCGGGACGACCCAGGGCAGCAAGCCCGCCCTCACACCCAAGGGCCAGCTGACACGGCAGCGGATCGTGGCAGCAGCGGCCGGCATCATCCTGCAGCAGGGCGTGGCCCGCACGACCCTCGATGATGTGCGCGCCGAGGCCGGCGTCAGCAGTTCGCAGATCTACCACTACTTCGCCGACAAGGAAGCGCTTGTCCGCGCTGTCGTGGACTACCGGGCGCAGACGGTGGTCGGCGAGATCCACGAGCCCGCGCTGGCCGCTATTGAGGGCATAGACGGCCTGCGCGCTTGGCGGGACATGATCGTCTCGGTCCAGAGCGCAACGGGCTGCCGCGGCGGGTGCCCACTCGGCTCCCTCGGCAGCGAGCTGGCTGAACTGGACCACGCTGTCCGCTGCGACGTCGCCGCCGGGTACGCCCGGTGGGAAGCCGCGATCTCGGCCTGCCTGTCGGCTATGCGCGACCGCGGCCAGCTCAGCGCCGAGGCTGACCCCGGCAAACTGGCGACCGCGGTCCTGGCAGCGCTGCAGGGCGGCCTCCTGCTTGCGAAAGTCGAGCACGACGTCCGCCCGCTCGCCACCGCTCTGGACGTCATGATCTCGCTGATAGCATCGCTCGCTCCGGCAGGCCCCCACGGCCGCAGCACAGACGCGCGCTAGATGTCGTACCTGGCAGGCCGCTAGCTCGCCGGCGCGTTCGCGCTAACCTCAGCTCTGGCCGTCCTCATGGCCAACAGCGCCCTGACCGGCGCGACCTAGCGGGTCAGTCGTTCCACGGGCGCGGCAGAGGCCGCCCGCTCGTGTATGCCTCCAGGTTGTCCAGGACCGCCAGCCACGCCCGTTCATGCCAGGCGATCGCTCGTGACCAGTCCTCGGTGTCCCCGAAACCGACATGCCGCACCCGCACGTCGGTGCCGTCGGAATTCGGCGCCAGGGTAAACGTGACATGGGTCGGCGGGGGCGGCGGATCACCCTCGTTCATCAACTCGCTCAGATCGTCTGGCCCCCGCCACGTGAAGGCCAGGTAGCGACCCGGCGCGATCGCGGTGATCCGGCACCCGATCGTGCTCTGATGCTCGGGTTCATTGGGCAGCCAGAACAGCTCGTAGGCGCCGCCTCGCTCCGGGACGACGTTAGCCCTGGCCGCGAACCAGGTACCAACCTGGGCTGGATCTACAAGCGCGTCCCAGATTCTGTTCACCGACGCCTGCAAGTGACGGTTCATCTCAATCAAGCTGGCCATGGCTGCCCGTTCGGCCCTCATTGGTGACTGGGTTTGCCCGCTTTGACAGACAGGGCTCTTGGCCGGTTCAGGATACCTTGTTGATCTTGCTCGGTTTCTGA
>JASIGS010000670.1 GCA_030052355.1 Streptosporangiaceae bacterium
CCCGGCGGACCAGGTCGGCCAGCCAGGCGCGCACCACGTGTTGCTCTTGCCCGGAGATAGCGGCCAGCGCGTCGGCGGGGAAGCTGGTACCCAGCACCGCGGCATCGGCCACCAGCCGGCGCACCGCCGGCTCGAGCGCGTCGAGCCGGGCGGCCAGCAGGGCGTGCAGGCTCTCGGGCACCGCGAGTTCGCCGACGTCCGCGACGAGCCGGTAGACGCCACCGGATGGCTGGACGATGTCTTGGTCGATCAGCGACCGGATCGTCTCGACCGCGAACAGCGGGATGCCCTGGGCCTGGTCGGCCACCTTGGCCCGCGCGGCGGCTGGCATCCCCGGCACCAGGGCGTCCACCAGCCGATCCATCGAGGCTTGATCGAGCGGGTCCAGGGTCAGGGTGAGCCGGTTCCGCCCGGTCCCGACCCCGGGCCGGCTGAGGCCAAGCTCGGGCCGGGCCAGCACGAGCACGAACACCGGGAGGTCTCGCACCCAGTCCACCAGGTGGTCAAGGAAGTCCAGCAGTCCCGTGTCGGCGTGCTGGGCGTCCTCGATCAGCAGCACCACCGGCGCCTGCGCGGCGAGCCGCTCGAAGAACAGCCGCCAGCCCGCGAACAGTTCGTCGCGGGCCAGCGGCCCGCCATCGTCGCCGGGCGAGCTGACGCCCAGCAGCCGGCCCAGCCGCAGTTCGACATACCCGCGCTCGGCCTGCTCGGGGATGAACTCCGCTAGCCCGGCCGCCAGCTTGGCGGCCGCCGCCTCGGCCGAGTCCTCCTCGGCGATGCCCAGCCGCTGCCGCACGACCTGGGCCAGCGCCCAGAACGCGACCCCGTCCCCGTACGACAGGCACCGGCCGCGATGCCACCACAGCGCGTCCTTCAGCCCGTCTGCGTACTTCTCGAACTCCCAGCCCAGCCGCGACTTGCCCACGCCGGCCGGCCCCGACAGCAACACCAGCCGCGGCACCATGCGCTCGGCCGTGGCGTGGAACAGCTCCCTGATCGTGCGCAGCTCGGCGTCCCGCCCGGTCAGCGGCGCCTCGAGCCCGTCTACCCGCTGCGACCCGCCCACCCCGGCCAGCACCCGCACGGCGCGCCACAATCGCAGCGGCTCCGACTTGCCCCGGAGGAGGTGCTCACCGGCGTCTTCGAAGCCCACGCCGCCGCCGGACAGCCGCTGCGTCGGCAGATCCACCAGCAGCTGCCCCGGTGACGCCGCCGCCTGCACCCGCGACGCGGTGTTCACCGCATCCCCGGCGACCATCGCCTCCCGCTCGGCGCCGATGGTGACCGCCACCTCGCCGGTGACCACACCCGCGCGCGCTGCCAGCCCCGGCACCCCGGCGTCCTGCCCGAGTTCGGTGACCGCGGCGACCAGGTCCAGCCCCGCCCGCACCGCCCGCTCGGCGTCCCCCTCGCTGGCGACCGGCGTGCCCCACACCGCCACCACCGCATCCCCGATGAACTTCTCCACGATCCCGCCGTACCGGCCGATGATCGTGCTCGCAACGTCGAAGTACCGGGACAATAGCTCCCTGACCGCCTCCGGATCGCGCGACTCGGCCAGCGGCGTCGACCCGACCAGGTCGCAGAACAGCACCGAGCACACCCGCCGCTCCGCAACGGGCCCGTCATCCCCGGTCGGCGCCCCAGAAGCGGCCTCTGCCCCGCCGGCACGTGCCACCGGACCGGCGATCGGATGCCCGCACGACCGGCAGAACCGGTCGCCGGCCGTCAGCGGTGTGCTGCACGCCGGACACACATCCAGTGGTGCTCCGCACTGCGCGCAGAACCTGTCGCCTGAGCCAGCGGATGCACCGCACCGTCCGCACTGATCCATCACGGCAACACGGGCGGCTGGAACCGCGGCGCTGTGTATGGACCCGACATGCGCATGAGGCGCCCCTCCCCTGCGCACACTTTATGGTCATGTGTGCGGCCCGGGCATGGGCAGAATTGCCTATCTTCAACGCCCCGACGCCACGCCTGACGGTGTCAGGCGTCGTAGTCGACCGTGAGCTGGTCGGTGACCGGCAGCGACTGGCAGGTCAGCACGAACCCAGCGTCAAGTTCCGCCTGCTCCAGCGCGAAGTTGCGGCGCATCCGCACCTCGCCGGACACGATCTTCGCCCGGCAGGTGCCGCACACCCCGCCCTTGCACGCGAACGGCAGGTCCGGCCTCGCGGCCTGCGCCCCGTCCAGCACCGCGGTCCCGGCCGGAATGGTCGCTGTGGTGCGCCGCCCGTCCAGCACGACGGTTACCTCGCACCCGCCGGTGAGCGGCGGCTCATCGTGGCGCTCCTGCTCGGGCGGCGTCTCCTCGACGTAGAACAGCTCGCGATGCACGCGCTCGGCGGGCACGCCGAGCTCGGCCAGCACGCCGACCGCGTCGGTGACCATACCGTACGGGCCGCACAGCCACCAGTGATCAACGTCGGCCACGTCGCACAGCACGGGCAGCAGGCGGCGCAGCCGCGCCGCGTCCAGGCGGCCGCTGAACAGCTCGACCTCCTGCGGCTCGCGGGACAGCACGTGCGCGAGCTGAAGCTGGTTCGGGTGCGCGTCCTTCAGGTCGGCCACCTCGTCGGCGAACATGACCGAGTCCGCGCGGCGGTTTCCGTACAGCAGCGTCACCTCGGACCGCCGGTCACGCAGCGCCGAGGCTGCGATTGACAGCACCGGCGTGATCCCCGAGCCGGCCGCGATCAGCACGTGCCGGCCGGGAACGGCCAGGTCGGGGGTGAACGACCCGGACGGCGGCTGCACCTCGACCCGGTCGCCCGGCCGCACCTCACGCACCAGCCAGCCGGACACCGCGCCGCCCGGCACCTCGCGCACGCCGATCCGCGGCGGTTCGCCCGCCGGCGCGCAGATGGAGTAGGAGCGGCGCTCGTCCTGCCCGCCGACGAAGCGGCGCAGCGTCAGCGACTGGCCGGGCCGGAAGTCGAACTCCGCGGCGAGCGCGGGTGGCACGGCGAAGGTCACGGCCACAGCGTCATCGCACAGGCTGTCCACCCGCGCCACGGTCAGCTCGTGAAACCGCACACGCGTGGTCATCTAGATCTCTTTGACGTGCTCGAACGGCTCGCCGCACGCGACGCACCGCCACAGGTCCTTGCACGCGGTCGCGCCGAACGCCGCCGTCCGCCGCGTGTCCGCCGATCCGCACGCGGGGCAGCCAGGGCCAGGAGCACGATCCGTGAGCGTCAGCGGCACAGGTCCGTTCGCACCCTCTTGAGGGGAACGTGGCGGCGCGAGGCCAGCGTCGGCAAGCTTGCGGCGGCCGTCCGGGGTGATCCAGTCGCTCGACCACGGCGGATCGAGCACCGTCCGCACCTGCACGGCGGCGAAACCGCCCTCGGCCAGCCGCGCGCAGACGTCGAGGCGGATCTGCGCCGTTGCCGGGCAGCCCGAGTACGTCGGTGTCAGCGACACCACGACCGCGTCGCCGTCGAGGCTAACCTCGCGCAAGATGCCGAGATCGCCGACAGTCAGCACCGGCAGCTCAGGATCGGGCACGGACCCGGCGAGCTCCCACGCCCGCTCCAGCGTGCTCACCGTCTGGCACTCGGTCGCCGTTCCGTCGCTCACCACGTCGCCCCCGGCATCGCCCTGGCCACCGATTGCATCTCGGCGAGCAGGTAACCCATCGACTCGGTGTGGATGCCGTCGCGCCCGCACTGGCCGACGGTGCTGGCCCGGGGGGACGACCCCCCGGAACCCCCCGGCAAACCGGCCAGTGCGGGCAGGTCCGGCCAGTCCAGCGCCGCCTCACCCAGCACCTGAGCCATCACCGCGTCGTACTCGGGCCGGAGTTCCGATGGGTCGACCGCCACCCCGGCGCCGGCCAGTCTCAGCTCGACCGGCGTCGGCTCGAACAGTTCCGGCACGTACGGCGCGACCGCGCGCAACGCGGCCTGCACCCGTTCCCGCGAGTAGTCGGTGCCGTCGCCGAGCCTGATCAGCCACTGCGCGGCATAGTCCCGGTG
>JASIGS010000079.1 GCA_030052355.1 Streptosporangiaceae bacterium
CCCGGCCAGCACCGGCGGCACGAGCGCCCCGGTGACCGGCAGCCAGATTCCCGCGGCCGGGCGGCGCCGCCGCGCAGCCGCGACGCCATGCCAGCGGATCGCCGGCCGGCCAGGGCAGCGGGGCCGGGCGGACCGCAGTCATCGGGCTGGCCCGCCGATGGCCAGCGAGCCGCCTGGGATGACAGCGGCCAGCACTCCCGCCGGGACGACAGGGCCCAGCAGTCGGGCTGGGACGACGCTGGCTGGGACGGCCGGGGCCAGCGCCCCGCGCGGGACGAGTCGTCCGGCCGGCCGGGCTGGGCACCGGACTACCCGCAGGCGCCCGAGACAGCGTTCCCGGGTCAGGCGTTCCCGGGCCAGCCCCTTCCCGACCGGGCTTGGCCGCCAGCCGGCGAGGACCTCGAGGCGCTGCCGTCGGCGGGCGAGGTGCACCACGACTGGCTCGGGCGCGGTGACCGGCCAGCGCGCAGCTGGCCCGAGCCCGAGGACGACACCGAAGGAGACTCGTGGTGATGCCGCCGCGGTACCGGCGGCCGTTGTTCGCCGTTCTCGTCCTGGCCGTGCTCGGCGGTATCTACGCCGTCGCTGGCGTGGGCCGACCTGCTGCTGCCACCCACTCAGCAGTAACGGCCAGGCCAGTCACCGTGCCAGTCGATTCCGCGGAGCGCGTGTGCCCGGCACCGGGCTCGACCGGCGTGACGGCCTCGTCGGTCGTGCTGGCTGCGGTACCTGGCACGGCCACGTCAGGCAAGGCCGTCATCACGAGGCTGACACCGCAGGGCAGCGCGGGACCGGGACCAGTGGTTGCCACGGTCACTCAGCCAGGGCTTTTGCAGTTCGCCTCGGTCACCACGGCCGCGCCGCTCCCGAAGAACCTGCTCGCGGCGCAGCCGGGATCGAGCTCTGCCGTCTCCACTCAGGCTGGCCGCGGCGGCGTGGTGGTGACCGCTACCGGCGCGATGGCGCAGGGACTGGAAGTGGAGCAGGCAGTTCCCGGCGGCATCGCCACCGCGCAGTGCGAGGCTCCCGGGACCAGCTTCTGGTTCGTGGGGCCCAGCCAGGTGGCAGCGAGCAACATCGAGCTGTACCTGATGAACACGGGCAGCCAGCCCGCCGACGCGGCAGTCTCGGCCCTGACCGACTTCACCAAGGGCGGGCCGGTGCTCGCGAATGAGGACAACGGCATCACCGTGCCTGCCCACTCGATGGTGGAACAGTCGCTTGCCAAGCTGCTGAAGTCGTCCAAGTACATGGCGCTGAACATCAGCACGAGTGTCGGCCAGGTCGTCGCCGCGGTTCGTGAGAGTTCCAGCAGCAACGACGACGGCGCGTGGCTGCCGACGACGCAGGCCCCGTCCCGCACGCTGGTGATCCCCGGCATGCCGGGCAGCAGCGGCGCGCGTGACCTGTACATCGCGGTGCCCGGCACGCAGACCGCGCAGGTGAAGATCACGGCCGTATCGAGCAGGGGCTCATACCTGCCGACCGGCGGAACGGGCATCGGGCTGCTGGGCGGCTCCATCAACGAGATCCCGCTGTCCTCCCTCAGCGGCGTGTCCGGTGCGATCGAGATCTCGTCAAGCGTGCCGATCACCGCGAGCATGCTGATCCCCGGCGGCGCGGCGGGCGCGCCCGGCGTGGTGGCGGCCGCCGCCACACCGGTCCTGGAGCAGGGTGTACTTGCGGACAGCCCCGCGCGCGCCGCCGGATCAGCGCAGATCGTGCTCTCGGCACCGGGCAAGGCGGCGACCGTGCGGATCACCGAGGCAACGACGAACATCTCGGCGGCCGGCCAGAGCGGCACCACCGTGCACGTGGACGCCGGATCCTCGCTGGTAGTCCCGGTGAAGCCCCCGACCGGCAGCAAGGCATCGGAGTTCACCATCGTGGTAACTCCCGACGCCGGGTCCGGGCCGGTCTACGCCGCCCGGCTCGCCAGCGCCGGCGGCAAGCTACAGTCCATCCTGCCGGTCACCAGCTCGCCCACCGCCGTGCAGCTCCCCGCGGTTCGGGACTCCCTGCTGAACATAGTGGGCTGAACCGCCAGGTCGTGTCCCGGCCTAGTAGTCCTCGGCCGGGTATCCCGGGTCAACCGTCCGCGGGTCGATACCGAGCCAGCGAGCGAACTCCTCGACGACGACGTCGAGTATGAGCTCGGCGAGTTCTTCCTCGCCGTCCGCGCGCGCCAGTAGCGGCCTGCGGTACAACACGATCCGGGCCGGGTGCTCGTCCCCGCCGAGCGCGGAGTCCGGGTCGAGCCTGGCCAGGGGCACGGGATCGTCATCGTCCCCGTACTGCCAGGCTGGCGGGATCTCCTCCACCGCGAACTCGACCCTGGACAGCTCCGACTCCCAGCGCGGCTCTAGCTGGGACACCGCGAGCAGGACCAGGTCGTCGAAGCGTTCTGCCCGGGTCCTGTGCAGCGGCACGTCTGCGGGTACGAGCGGGCCGCGCAGCCCGCGGCCGTGGCGGTCCCGCCGATGCGGCCGTCCGGCCGTGGCACGACCGGTGTCGTTCCCGTCATGCACAGTCACCGAGGGTATCGCAGCCAGCCTCAGCGATGGCCCGCCGCACTCCCGCCCTAAGACACGATCGCGCAGTGTGCCCCGGGTGGTGGCGTTACCGCCCGCTGGTCGATACCGTCAGCCGTTGTGGGCGACGGTCGCGATCGCGGGATCCAGGACGAGAAGGGATTCAGGGCGGGGCCGCGCCAGGACCAGACCGAGGCAGTTCGTTGACCGCTCGCCAGTGCTCCCGGCCAGGCTGCAAGCGTGCCGCGGGCTACACGCTCACCTATGTGTACCGCGACTCCACGGCAGTGCTCGGGCCCCTCGCCGCGTTTGTCGAGCCGCACTGTTACGACCTGTGTTCCCGGCACGCGGACCGGATGACAGCCCCCCGTGGCTGGGATATCGTCCGGCTGCCGCCGCCGACGCCCGAAGACGAGCAGGAGGCCGCCGACGACCTTGAGGCGCTCGCCAACGCCGTCCGGGAGGCCACCGGGCCGCTCAGCGCGCGCGAGCCCACCGGCCAGGGGGTCGAGGTCGGGCGGCGCGGTCACCTGAGGGTGCTGCGGTCGGCTCCCATGGGTCCGGCACAGTCGGGACTCGGGCCATCCAGCCCCGTTCCGTCAGGTCCCGGTGCGGGGCCGTCCGGGCAGGGTCCGCCGACGGCCTGATCGGGCGCCTTAGGGTGTGCCTGGTGTCGTCTGGCGGCACCCGTCCGCGTAGGGTGCGCGGTAGCGCCGGGCGTCAGCCAGGGAAACGCCGCAGCGCGGAAGCGCACGAACGGGAGGCCCGATGAACATCGACGACTGGCTGCTGGACATCCTGGCGTGCCCGAAGTGCCACGCTCCGCTGCGCGCGGACGAGGCCGCCAGCGAGCTCGTCTGCACCGGCGAGGACTGCGGCCTGGCTTATCCGGTGCGCGACGACATCCCCGTGCTGCTCATCGAGGAGGCACGCGACCCGGCAGCCTCCGGCGGGACGGAGTGAGGCCACATCGGCTCTGAGCCGGCTCCGCTCGGCCCGCAGCCGCGGGGCGAACGGCCTGCGGCACAAGAGCACTCCGGCAAACGCGCGGTCTTCGCCTCCCTCGGCGCGAACCTGGGCATCGCGGTCACCAAGTTCGCCGCGTTCGCGATCACCGGGTCTGCGTCCATGCTCGCCGAGTCCGTGCACTCGGTGGCGGACTCAGGGAACCAGATCCTGCTGCTGATCGGGCGCAGCCGGTCGCAGCGGGCCGAGACCGAAGAGCACCAGTTCGGCTTCGGCGCAGAGCGCTACTTCTACGCCTTCCTCGTGGCTGTCGTGCTGTTCACGGTCGGGGCGCTGTTCTCCATCTACGACGGCATCGACAAGATCCTCCACCCGGGCCACCTGACCTCACCGGTTGTGGCGTTCGCCGTGCTGGCCGTCGCGATCGGGCTTGAGGGCTTCTCACTGCGCACGGCGGTGGCCGAGTCCAGGAGCAGCCGCGGCCAGGCCGGATGGCGCAGCTTCATCCGGCACGCCAAGGCGCCCGAGCTGCCGGTGCTGCTGCTCGAGGACGTGGCCGCGCTGACCGGGCTGATGTTCGCGCTGGTGGGCCTCGCGCTGGCCACGCTCAGTCACGACGACCGGTGGGATGGCGCCGGTTCCCTGGCCATCGGCTTGCTGCTCGGGTGTGTCGCCGTCGTGCTGGCGACCGAGATGAAGAGCCTGCTGATCGGCGAGTCGGCGAGCGCGGGCGTCGAGGCCGCCATCGTGACGGCCATCGAGGAGGGGCCTGACATCGAGCGCGTCATCCACCTGCGCACCCTGCACATCGGGCCGGACACCTTGCTGGTCGCGGCGAAAGTCGGAGTCGTGCACGACGAGACAGCCGCGAGCGTCGCGGCGGGCATCGACGCCGCCGAGCGCAGGATCAGGGCCGCGGTCCCGGCCGCAGAGTTCGTATTCCTGGAGCCGGACATCTACCGGACGGCGCGCAGCGATACCGCGAACCCCGCGGTGAGGGCGGCCACCCGCCAGTCTCCGCGCAGCCGGTTCGGTGCAGCGCTGCGCGGCCGGCTGACCGGACCTGACCGGTGAGATCGGTCGGCTCACCGGGACTGGCCGACTGGCCGGCCTGTTCGGCGCGCTAAGTCTGCTTAGCTCACTCGCCGGGCTGGGCGGGCCGCTCAGCCTTCGCCCGTATCAGCTGCTCGAGGTCCGCAAGGTCCGCGTCGTATTCGGTGTCCCAGTCCGGCACCTCGGCCAGCCACGGTGCGAGCTTGGCGTGCGCGGGCAGCTCTGCGCCCAGCTCGGCTCGCGCCGCCCGGGCAGCCGCGGCGCTGCTGCCGAACCGGCCGCCCGCCTCCGACGCTACGAAGCCGAAGATGAACGTGGTGACGAGCCGCTCCACGCGCGGCACCTCGGCCTGCGGCACGCCGGCCTCCAGCAGCGCCTGGTAGACGAAGTCGGTGCCGCGCAGCCCGTCGAGCGTGACGGATGGCCGGGCGAACATCAGGGTGACGAGCCACGGGCGCTGCCCGAACTGGATCCGGGCGCTGCGCGCGAGGTTCTGGAGTCGTTCCTGCCAGCTGTCCCCGGCCGGCGGCACGCTCATCAGCTCGCTGACGATCCGGCCGTACATGTCGTCGAGCAGCGCCGTCTTGCTGCCGACGTGCGGGTAGAGCG
>JASIGS010000671.1 GCA_030052355.1 Streptosporangiaceae bacterium
AGGACACGGCCGCGGCCGATCCTGTTCCGGCTTCCCGCGGGGCTGCTACCGGTACTTCCCGCGCCGCCAGCGGCAGTTCCCGCCCGCCGGGCGCACGTCAGCAGCCCGTCAGGAGGTCCTCAGCCAAGCGGCGTCCGAGCGGCAAGAAGAAGCGGCGGTAGTCACAGTGCCCGGCGAAGGGCCGGCGTTCGCGGCTCCGGCTGGCGTCGCCGACGTGCAGAGCTTCCTGCGCTCGAAGATCAGGGACATCGCCGACTACCCGCAGCCGGGTGTCCTGTTCAAGGACATAACGCCGCTGCTGGCCGACGGGGAGGCGTTCGCCACGCTGATCGCCGCGCTGGCCGCCGGGAACGAGGGCGTGGACAAGGTCGTCGGGATCGAGGCCCGCGGCTTCATCCTGGCCGCGCCGGTGGCCTGCGCGCTGTGCGCCGGGTTCGTGCCGGTGCGCAAGGCAGGCAAGCTGCCCGCCGAGACGTATGCCGAGTCGTACGAGCTGGAGTACGGCACGGCCACCGTCGAGGTGCACACGGACGCGTTCGCGCCCGGCGACCGGGTGCTCATCATCGACGACGTGCTGGCCACCGGGGGCACGGCCAGGGCCGCCGCCGACCTGGTAACCAGAAGCGGCGCGACAGTGCAGGAGATCGCCGTCCTGCTGGAGCTCGGCTTCCTGGCCGGGCGCGAGAAGCTGCGCGGCCTCCAGGTGCGCTCCCTGCTTGCCGGGTGACGGAACGTACGGAGCCGGGCACGTCCTGAATCGTCCATCGATAGACTTGGTAGACACGGTGGACGTGAGGAGCGCATGTGGCTGGTGACGTGGCGACGGCCAGGACGGCTGGAACCGATGTCACCCAGGAACTGCCAGCGGCGGAAGACGGGGTGACGTCGCCATCTGGCACGCCCACATCCCCGCGGACGCCGCGCGGGGCCAGCCGCACCGCCGCTCTTGACGAGTCCGCGGTTGACGAGCACGCGGGACCGGCACAAGCCGCCGACATCCCGGCTGAGGAACCCGAGGACCTGCGGGAGGCCGGGCGTCCGGACGAGCCCGATCGGGGTGCGGCCGAGCGAAGCGGCAATGGCGAGCGGGACGGGAAGGCCGAGCGCGGCGCCAAGGTGAGCCGGGCGGCGAAGGCCAGTCGGGTCGCCAAGGCCAGCATGGCCGCAAAGGTGGCCCGTCCCGGCAAATCGGCGGCAGCGACCGAGGAGGACGCGGGCACCAGGAAGCTGCCAGGACGGTCGTCGGCCGGCCGGAGCCGCCGCAACTCGAATCCGCCGGCCGCGTCCGCCGCCAGCGGCCAGGCCCCTGCCGAAGGCTCACCGGGCTCCGCTGCCGTACGCCGCACGCTGGCCAGGATCAGTGCCGGTCGCGGCGGCGTCAACCCGGTTCTCGAGCCACTCATCAAGACCGTCAGGACGACGCACCCCAAGGCAGACGTGCGCCTCGTCGAGCGCGCCTACGACGTGGCAGCCAGGCTGCACGCCGGCCAGAAGCGACTTAGCGGCGACCCTTACATCACGCATCCGCTCGCGGTGGCGACGATCCTCGCCGAGCTCGGCATGCCGCACGACACCATCTGCGCGGCGCTGCTGCACGACACCATCGAGGACACCCAGTACACGCTCGACGAGATGCGCACGGAGTTCGGGGACGACATCACCTCGCTCGTCGACGGCGTCACGAAGCTCGACAAGGTCAAGTACGGCGAGGCAGCTCAGGCCGAGACCGTACGCAAGATGGTGGTCGCGATGTCCCGCGACATCCGGGTCCTGGTCATCAAGCTGGCCGATCGCCTGCACAACATGCGCACGCTGCGCTACCAGCCGCGGGCCAAGCAGGAGCAGAAGTCGCGCGAGGTGCTGGAGATCTTCGCCCCGCTCGCCCATCGCCTCGGCATGAACACGGTGAAGTGGGAACTCGAGGACCTCGCGTTCGCGACGCTGTACCCGAAGCGCTTCGACGAGATCGCGAGACTCGTGTCCGAACGGGCGCCGCGCCGGGAGACCTACCTTCAGGAGGTCATCGAGGATCTCCACGAGGACCTGCGGGACGCCAAGATCAAGGCGACGGTCAGCGGCAGGCCGAAGCACTATTACTCCGTCTACCAGAAGATGATTGCGCACAATGTGAGTTTCGATGACATTTACGACCTGGTAGGGGTCCGTGTCCTCGTCGACTCGCTCCGGGACTGCTACGCAGTTCTCGGCACCGTGCACGCGCGATGGAAGCCGGTACCTGGCCGGTTCAAGGACTACATCGCGATGCCGAAGTTCAACATGTACCAGTCACTGCACACGACGGTGATCGGGCCGGAGGGCAAGCCCGTCGAGCTGCAGATCAGGACCTGGGGCATGCACCAGCGCGCCGAGTACGGCGTGGCCGCGCACTGGAAGTACAAGGAGCAGACGGCCGGCGAGAGCGCGGCCGACATGGCCTGGCTCCGGCAGCTCGTCGACTGGCAGCGCGAGACGGAGGACCCGGCCGAGTTCCTCGACACCCTGCGGTTCGACCTGGGCAGCGCCGAGGTCTACGTGTTCACCCCGAAGGGCGAGGTGATCGCTCTCCCGCAGGGCGCCACGCCGATCGACTTTGCTTACGCGATTCACACCGAGGTCGGGCACCGGACCATCGGCGCCCGCGTGAACGGCCGCCTGGTCGCGCTGGAGAGCGCGCTGTCCAACGGCGACACGGTGGAGATCTTCACCTCCAAGGCGCCGGACGCCGGGCCGAGCCGGGACTGGCTCGGCTTCGCGCAGAGCGCGCGCGCCCGGAACAAGATCCGGCACTGGTTCTCCAAGGAACGCCGGGAGGCGGCTGCCGAGACCGGCAAGACGGCCATCGCGCGGATGATGCGCAAGCAGGGGCTGCCGCTGCAGCGGCTCGCGACCGCCGACGCGCTGAACGCGATCGCCGCCGAACTGCACTACACGGACCTGTCGGCGCTGTACGCCGCTGTTGGCGAGGGTCACGTCAGCGCCCAATCCGTGGTGACGAAGCTGATCAAGACGGCGGGCGGCCTGGCCGGGGCGCAGGAGGACCTGGCCGAGGCCACGCTGCCGACAAAGGCGCCGAGGCCCGCGCCGCCCGGCGACTCTGGTGTCGTCGTTGAGGGTTCCGCCGACGTCTGGGCACGCCTGTCCAAGTGCTGCACGCCGGTGCCAGGTGACCAGATCACCGGCTTCGTGACCAGGGGCAACGGCGTGACCGTCCACCGTGCCGACTGCGCCAACCTGGGCCACCTGCTGGTGGCCCAGCCGGAGCGCCTGGTCCACGTGCACTGGTCGCCGCGTGAGGGCTCGCAGTTCCTCGTCGCGATCCAGGTCGAAGCGCTCGACCGCACCGGCCTGCTGTCGGACGTCACCAGGTCGATGTCCGACCAGCACGTCAACATCCTGTCCGCGACGGTCACCACCACCCGGGACAGGGTCGCGTTCAGCCGGTTCACCTTCGAGATGGGTGACCCGAAGCACCTCGGTGCCGTGCTGCGCGCCGTCCGCTCCGTCGACGGCGTCTACGACGTCTACCGCGTCACGAACTAGGCGCTGAAGGCCGGCGGCCGCTTGGCAAAAGCAGGCAAGACCGACAAAACGCCTCAGCGCCATTTCGTGGGTGTGAAGTTCTGACGGTCATAGCCGTCAGAACTCCCCACCCACGAATTGCGGCGAAGGTCAACTCCGCCGGGCGGCTGACCATTCTGTGACTCACGTGCTTTACGTGACTGATGTGACTGATTTGCGGATGCCGGGTGCGTGCGCTGCCGGGTGGGTGCCGGGCTGCGTGGGCCGCGGCGGCGGGTGCCGGGTGCGTGCACGGCCCGGGCGGGTGCCGGGTGTCGGGTGCGTGCGCTGCGGCGGTGGTGGGTGTCGGGTGCGTGCGCTG
>JASIGS010000672.1 GCA_030052355.1 Streptosporangiaceae bacterium
CCTGCTGAGGCTGGCGGTTGCGTGGAACATCCCGGTCGCGTGCAACCGGGCGACCGCGGACTTCGTCATCTCCTCACCGCTGTTTGGCCGAAGATATGAGCGCATGCAGCCGGATTTCGCGGATTATGTGTCGCGAGGCTGGGGCGCGATGGCCGCGTCGGCGGACCAGGTTGCCTGAATTCGCCTGTGAGGGAAGGAACGAGCGGCCGAGATTGCTGCACCAGCCATGGTGCGCGGCCGTGTACTGACTACCGGATCAGCCGTATGGTGGTGGGTCACTGCGGCAAGCTGCCCATCCACACGCGGGGAGATGATCTGGTGCTGACCGACTCGTTCGGGCGGACGGCGACCGACCTCAGGGTCTCGCTCACCGACAGGTGCAACCTGCGGTGCGCGTACTGCATGCCGCCTGAAGGGCTGGACTGGCTCCCCAAGCCTGAGGTGCTGACGGATGACGAGGTGGTCAGGCTCGTCGGGCTGGCAGTCAGCAGGCTCGGCATCCGCGAGGTGCGGTTCACCGGCGGTGAGCCGCTGCTGCGCCGGGGCCTGCCGTCGATCGTCCGGCGAGTCGCGGCGTTGTCGCCGAGGCCGGAGATGTCGCTGACCACGAACGGGATAGGGCTCGACCGGCTGGCCGGCCCGCTGCGGGCGGCTGGTCTCGACCGGATCAACGTTTCGCTCGACACGCTTTCCTCGGAGACCTTCATCAGGCTGGCACGGCGGGACCGGCTCCGCGACGTGCTGACCGGGCTCGAGGCGGCCGCGGCGGCCGGCCTGACGCCGGTGAAGGTGAATGCCGTGCTAATGCGCGGTGTCAACGATCACGAGGCGGCCTCGCTGCTCGGGTTCTGTCTCGAGCGCGGTTACCAGCTCCGCTTCATCGAGCAGATGCCACTCGACGCGCAGCACGGCTGGCGGCGCGAGGACATGGTGACCGCCGACGAGATACTGGCTGAGCTGAAGCTGAGTGGCGAGTTCGAGCTGACCCCGGACGACCCGACCTGGCGGGGCTCGGCGCCGGCCGAGACCTTCCTGGTGAACGGAGGGCCGGAGCGGCTGGGCATCATCGGCTCCGTGACGAGGACGTTCTGCGGCGCGTGCGACCGGATCCGGCTCACCGCCGACGGCCAGCTGCGGAATTGCCTGTTCGCCAGGGTCGAGAACGACCTGCGCACGCCGATGCGTGCTGGCGCGTCTGACGACGAGCTCGAAGCAATCTGGCAGCGCTGCATCGCCGCGAAACTGCCAGGTCACGGCATCAACGACCCCGGATTCCTCCAGCCGTCCAGGCCCATGTCCGCCATCGGCGGCTAACACCGGTTCACCTTGACTCCGACCGGGGGCTTGCCATAAGAACACTAACGATATATCTTTGACCTATCAGAGAACTCCGGCGACAGTCTTGGATAGGCCAGACGAAAGGTCGTCGGGGGCAGGAGGGGAGAACCCACATGAGTTACGAAGACGAAGGCCGTCGGGATCGGCGCAGGCCAGGTGCCTGGGAGCCGGCCGAGGGCGGCGAAGCACGTCGCTGGCACGGTGACGATGAGCGCCGGGCCCACCGGGGCCGCGGTCACCGGCACTTCCAGGGACCGTTCGGCGGACCCGACTTTCCGCCGGGCTTTCCGCCAGGACCCGGATTTGGCGAAGCACGCGGATTCGGTCCGAGGATGAGGGAGTCCCGTGGCATGCGCGGCCCGAGGGCCAGGCGCGGTGACGTCCGTGCATCGGCGCTGGCGCTGCTCGTCGAGCAGCCGCTGAACGGCTACCAGATCATCCAGCAGATCGCCGAGCGCAGCGGTGGTGTGTGGCAGCCGAGCCCCGGCTCGGTGTATCCCGCACTGCAGCAACTCGAGGACGAGGGCCTGATCAGGGCCGAATCGAGCGAGAGCGGCAGGCGTAGTTACCAGCTGACCGATGAGGGCCGGGCTTATGCCGAGGCTCACCCCGCTGAGCTGCGGGCTCCGTGGGACGTGGTGGCAGGCGGCGCGGGCGGAGCGGCCATAGAGATGAAGAAGCTCGTCCGCGGGATCGCGATGGCGGCGTTCCAGGTCGTTACCGCGGGTACCGACCCCCAGGTGGCACAGGCGCGCGAACTGCTCGCCGAGACCCGCAAGGGGCTGTACAGGATCCTCGCGGCCGACGACGAGACCGGCGGCGATGAGGAGTGATGCCCCCGCGCCGGCAGGCAATCGGCCGGTTACGCTCGTAGGTGGCCCACCGATGGAGGCAACCACAGTGACAGCACAGACCGGCACCCGTTCCGGCGCGGCGCAGCTCAACGGCGGCGCCGCGCCGGACGCCGTCATATCGGTTTCCGGCCTGGTCAAGCGGTACGGCGACGTGGAGGCCGTGCGAGGCATCGACTTCGAGGTGACCAGGGGCGAGACGTTTGGCTTCCTCGGCCCGAACGGGGCCGGCAAGTCGACCACCATCAAGATCCTCTGCACGCTCGCCGTGGCCACGGCTGGTCGCGCGTTCGTGGCGGGGCACGACGTGCGGACCGAACGCGACTCCGTGCGCAGGAACATCGGCCTGGTGTTCCAGGACACCACGCTCGACACCTACCTGACCGCCGAGCAGAACCTGAGATTCCACGCTGAGCTCTACGGCGTGCCGAAGGCCGCCGTGGGCCCGCGGATGCGGCAGGTCATGGAGATGGTCGGGCTGTGGGAGCGCAAGGACAGCCTGGTGAGCACCTACTCAGGCGGAATGCAGCGGCGGCTGGAGATAGCCAGGGGGCTGCTCCACGCACCGCACGTGCTCTTCCTGGACGAGCCGACCGTCGGCCTCGACCCGCAGACCCGCTCGTCCATCTGGGCTTACATCAACGACCTGAAGACGCGCGAGGACATCACCATCTTCCTCACCACCCACTACATGGACGAGGCCGAGAACTGCGACCGGATCGCGATCATCGACCACGGCAAGATCCAGGCGATCGACACCCCTGAGGCGCTCAAGGCCAGCGTCGGCAAGGACCGCGTTCAGATCCACACCGCCGACGATGCCGCCGCGATCGCCGAGCTCAGATCGGCGTTCGGGCTCGAAGCCGGCCTGCACGACGGGGCGGTCACGTTCTCGGTGGCGTCGGGTGAGCAGTTCGTGCCGCGGCTCTTCAGCGAGCTAACGGTCCCCATCAGGGCAGTGAGCGTGTCCAGGCCCTCACTCGACGACGTGTTCATGTCGTATACCGGCAGCACGATCCGCGACGCCGAGGGCGACGGCGGTATGGACTTCATGCGCAACATGCGGCGGATGCGGACGGGAGCGAGGCGGTAAGGATGGCTACCCAGACGAGCGAGCCCGCGGTCGTCGCCGACTCAGCCGGCGTCGTCGACCGGATCCGGGTCTCCGTACCCGACCGTGGGTTGCGCCACGACATGCGCGCCGTCGGCATCGTATGGCGGCGCGAGCTGATCCGGTTCCGGGGCGACAGGCTTCGCGCGATCACCTCGCTGGTGCAGCCGTTCCTGTTCCTGTTCATCCTCGGGACAGGACTGTCGAGGCTGGCAGGCAGCAGCCTGCCGCACACCAGCACGTTCGACTTCAAGACCTTCATCTATCCGGGCGTGCTCGCGATGTCGGTGCTCTTCACCTCGCTCTTCTCGGCCGGATCGATCGTGTGGGACCGCGAGTTCGGCTTCCTGCGCGAGATCCTCGTCGCGCCGGTCAGCAGGGGCGCCATCGTCGTCGGCAAGTGCCTTGGCGGCGCGACCATTGCCACGTTCCAGGGCGTGATCTTCCTGTGCCTTGCCTGGTTCGCGCACGTTCCCTATGACCCGCTGCTCATCCTCGGCCTCATCGGCATGCTCCTGCTGTTGTCGTTCACGCTGACCGCATTCGGGGTGATGATGGCGGCCAGGATCAAGCAATTCCAGGCGTTCATGGCGCTGAACCAGATGATCGCCATGCCGCTGTTCTTCCTGTCCGGCGCGCTGTACCCGCTGAATGGCCTGCCTGCCTGGCTGACGGTGCTGACCAGGATCGACCCGCTGACCTACGTGGTGGGCCCGATGCGGCACCTGGTCTTCAGCCACCTGAGCGTGCCTGCATACGTCGCGGCAGCGATCAACACTCACCTGGCACCGAGCATCACCTGGGCCGGCTGGGTCGTGCCGACGTGGCTCTCGCTCAGCATCGTCGCCGTGATGGGCCTCGGCATGATGAGCGTGGCGATTGCCGAGTTCAGCAAGACGGAATAGGCAAGCGGCACGGGTCTGAAGGTCGCGGAGGTCAGCCGGGCCGCGGCCGGACAGGACGAAACTGTCCGCCCGCGCCCCGGCCACCCTCCGCTCCGCAGCCTACGGGCAAGTCTGATTGCCCCGTCCGGGGTGCTCCCGTGAACGACCGCAACACGTACGGTCTCGATGGCGGCTCTCCGCGCGG
>JASIGS010000673.1 GCA_030052355.1 Streptosporangiaceae bacterium
CAGCACCTCGCCGGTCCGGAGCCAGCGCCGGGCCCCCAGGTCGTAGTCGGTGGCGTCGATCGCCACCGTGCCGAGAGCGCGCAGCACCTTGACCGCCTCGGCGACGACCTCTGGCCCGATGCCGTCGCCGCCGATCACCGCGAGCCGGATGCCTCGTGCAGCCACGGAAGGTACCTTACTGGCCGTCCGCAGCCCGGAGGGGCCGGCGCCCCCAGTGACTACTGGCCACTAGACGCCGTCGAGATCGACGACCTTGGCGAGGTCGGCGCCGATGGCTCTGGCGATGTCGCCCTCGGCATCGGGGGGCACCGCCGAGTCCACCGACAGCACTATCAGCGCCTCGCCCCCCTGGGCGTGCCTGCACACCTGCATGCCGGCGATGTTGACCTGGCGGGCGCCGAGCATCTGGCCCACTGTGCCGACGACGCCCGGCCGGTCCGCGTAGCCGAGGAACATCATGTGGTCAGCGGGCGCGATGTCCGCGTCCAGGCCGTTCACCTCCACAATCCGCTCGGACTGGCGCGGCCCGGTGAGCGTCCCGGCGACAGAGACGAGCCTGCCATCCGGCGCCGTTCCCCTGAGCGTGAGCAAGTTACGCCAGTCCGGGCTCACCTTCTCGGTGCTCAGGCTGATTTCGACACCGCGTTCCTTGGCCGCGAGCGGCGCGTTCACGTACGTGACCGGCTCCTCCGCCACGTCGATGAACAGGCCCTTCAGCGCGGCCAGTTCGAGAACGCTGACATCGAACTCGGCTATCTCGCCGTGCGCCTCAAGCGCGACCGCCGCCGTCGCGCCGCCCGCGAGCGCCGCGAAGATGCGGCCGAGTTTCTCGCACAGCGGCAGCCATGGCCGCAGTTCCTCGGCCACCACTCCGCCCTGCACGTTCACGGCGTCCGGCACGAACTCCCCTGCCAGCGCCAGCCGGACCGACCGTGCCACCTGCGTGCCCGCCTTCTCCTGCGCCTCGACGGTGCTCGCAGCGAGGTGCGGGGTCATGACGACGTTGTCGAAGGCAAACAGCGGACTGTCGGTGCACGGCTCGCTGGCGTAGACGTCGAGGGCGGCTCCGGCGACGCGCCCGTCGCTGAGCGCGCTCGCGAGGGCGGCCTCGTCCACGATGCCGCCCCGTGCCGCGTTGACGATCCGCGCCCCGGCCTTGACCATGTGCAGCTCGCGGTCGCCGATCAGCCCCACGGTCTCGGCGTTCTTCGGCAGGTGCACGCTGATGAAGTCCGACTCGCGGAGCAGCTCGTCCAGGCTGACGAGGCGCACGCCGAGCTGAGTGGACCTGGCGGCCGGCACGTACGGGTCGTAGGCGATCACGGACATGCCGAACGCGGCCAGCCGCTCGGCGACGAGTGCGCCGATCCGGCCGAGCCCGAGGATGCCGACGACCTTGTCCTGCAGCTCGACGCCGGTGTAGGCGGACCGCTTCCACTTGCCTTCCCGCAGCGAGCTCATCGCTTGCGGAACGTTGCGTGCAAGAGCCAGCAGCAGAGCGACAGCGTGCTCGGCCGCGCTCACGATGTTGGACGCCGGCGCGTTCACCACCATGACCCCGGCCTTCGTAGCCGCATCGACGTCCACGTTGTCCAGACCGACCCCGGCCCTCGCCACCACGCGCAGCTTCCGGCCGTGCGAGATGGCCTCGGCGTCGATCCGCGTGGCGCTCCTGACGATCACGGCGTCGACATCCGCGAGGGCTGGCAGCAGCTTCGCCCGGTCGCCACCGTCGGTGTAACGGACTTCGAAATGAGATTCCAGCAGGGCGATTCCGGCCGGGGAAAGCTCCTCGGCGACGAGAACGACGGGTCCAGGCACGAGCCCTCCGGTCTACGGTGCGACGGGCTTGACAGTTTATCGAGGGCTTTGTGACGACCTTCACAAAGACCGGAGGTTGGCGCGGGCCGTCCCCCTACCCGGCGGGCGCCGCCGCGGCCTTGTCCGTGCTGCACCCGCTGGCGGAGCCGTTGGAGTCCGTCCCGTTGGAGTCTGATCCGTTGGAGTCCGTTCCGTTGGAGCCTGGCACGCCAACGTCAGCGCCGCTCGGATCGGTGACGCTGCCGGGCGGCTCTATCGCCTCGGCGGGCATCGGCCTGGCCAGCAGGTACCCCTGGCCGAGCCGGCAGCCCATGGCGCGCAGCAGCTCGAGCTGCTCGGGCCGCTCAATCCCCTCGGCCACGACCTCGATCCCGAGGTCGCGGCCAACCTGGACGATCGTCCTGGTCAGCATCGCCAGTATGGGGTCGGTCCCGAGCCCGGCGACGAACGACGGGTCGATCTTGATGATGTCGACGGGGAGCTGCCGGAGATAGGCAAGCGAGGCGTAGCCGGTGCCGAAGTCGTCAATCGCCAGCCGGAGGCCACGCTCCCGCAGCCGGCTGAGCGTTTCGATGACGGGCTCACCCGACTCGATCAGCGCGCGCTCGGCGACCTCGAGTGTCAGCGCGGCAGCCGGCAGCCCCGTCTCATCCAGCGCCGCGAGCAGGGACTTCGCAAGGTCAGCCGAGCTAACCTGGCGCCGCGAAAGGTTCACGCACAGGCCGACCTGCCAGCCCGACTCGCGCCACCGCACCACCTGGCGGCACGCCTCACGAAGCACCCAGTCACCGAGCCGCACGATCAGGCCAGAGTCTTCGGCGACGCCCAAGAACTCGGCTGGGCTCACCTGCTCGCCCGCCCTCGGCCAGCGAACCAGCGCCTCGACGGCCAAGATTCGAGAACTGCCGAGCTCGACGACGGGCTGGTACTCGAGGCGCAGTCCGCCATCGGCGACGGCGGTCCTCAGGTCGCTCGCCAGCTCCAGGCGCCGGGTGACGTCAGCGTGCATGTGCGCGGCGAAGACCTCCACCCTCCCGCCGCCGCTGTCCTTGGCCCGGGACATGGCGAGGTCGGCGTTGCGCAGCAGGTGCTCTGGCTCGGCCGAGTCCGGGCCTGCGCCAGCGGCCGATGTGAACGCCACGCCAACGCTCGCGGTGACGGAGATGTCGCGGCCGGCCACGCTGAACGGCTCGGCCGCGATGGCGCTCGCGATCCGCTCCGCGGCATCCACAACCTCCTGCGGGCTCGCCGCGCCCTCTACCAGGACGGCGAACCCGTCACCACCCCAACGGGCCACGGTGTCATGCGCCGGGACCACGCTGCGGAGCCGCAGCCCGGCCTCAGCGAGCAGGACGTCGCCAGCACCGTGCCCGGCCGAGTCGTTGACGGCGGTGAACCCGTCAAGATCGACGAAGATCGCCCCAGTGTGCCGCTGTCCGGTGCGGGCCGGCTCGCGCCGCAGCAGGTCCTTGGCTCGCTCCTCGAGGTAAGACCGGTTCGCCAGGCCGGTCAGGCCGTCGTGGAAGGTCAGGTGCGTCACCTGCCTGCGGAGCGCCACCTGGTCGCTAACGTCCCTGGCCGTCACGAGCACCAGGTCCTGGGTGTTCGCCCGGACTGCGATCCCCACCGAACCACCGAGGATGTTAGCCCCGTGAGTGCTCGCCCGGGCGATAGCCACCTCGACGTACCGCCACGTGCCGTCGGCCGACCGCACGCGGCACGCCAGGCTGCTTGCGGGCGGCGGCCCGCCGAGGACGACGACCCTGGCGGCGCCGAGCAGCGCCGGCAGGTCATCGGGGTGCACCAGGTCAGGCAGGCGCCGCCCGATGATCTCGTCCGGCTGGTAGCCGTAGCGCGTGACGGCCCGGCTCGCGAACCTGACGACTCCGGCCGGGTCGCAGAGCAGCACGACATCGCTCGTCCGCTCCGCGAGCTGCAGGAATTGACTGCCGGACTGGATGGCAGCCGCCGAGGTCAGCGCCACACTCCGCAACAGGACGGCCACCCTAGCTACCAGGGCCAGCAGCAGAAGGGCGCCGAGGAGCAACGGCCCCGGCCCTGTCCGCCCCCAGTCGACGAGGACGAATACGAAGCTCACGAGCGCGGCGACGGCTGCTACGGCCGTCGCGATCACCGTGCTCAGCGGCGGCTCGACAGGGTCCGCGGACGCCGGTGCCGCAACCGGTGCCGGCTCGGACGCGGCCGGCCCGCCGCTGGCGCCCAGCAGGCAGATCGCCACGAGCCAGGCAAGCTGCGCCCAGGTGCCGGCGTGCACAGCCTCCGCCCTGGCCTGCACGGCCAGCAGATCACCGAGCGTGGCTGCGGCTAGGGCGAGGAACGGCGCGACCCCGCTCCTCCCGGCCCGGACCGCCAGCCAGAGCGTGCCGCCCAGCACGGCCAGATCCGCAACCGGGTGGATGAGGTCGACCGTGAAAGACCCTGGCCCCACGTCCGCGGCGGAGTACGCCGGGCCGAGCAGGCCTATCCAGCTGACGGTGAGCAACGCGAGCCCGAACAGCACGCCGTCGGCGACCCTGGTGGCCATGCCACCGGCAGGAACAGGGTCCACTGGCGCTCTTGCACGCCCGAGCTGCACCATCCCGACGACGAGCACGGGCAGCCCGATCAGTGCGACGAGGTCGCTCGGCGTCAGCTGGATGCCGGTCGGCATGACCGATCCGGCCGATGCTCCCTGAGCCGCGAACGCCACGCCCCACAGGGCGGCAGTCGCCGCCAGCCAGCGGCAGGCCGGCTCGCCCGGCCGGGACCGGCGCAGCAGCAGGACGACCGCACCGGCTGCGAGCACGATGCCGAAGGCAATCCAGACGGCGTTCATCCGCCGCCGGGCCCCTGCCCTGGCATCGGGCGTCTTGACACCGGACCTCCTGGCGGCCGCCGGAGCGACCGCAGCCTAAAGCCTGACGCGGGCCAGGTCGGCGTCAAGCGCCACCTGCCCCGCGTGGATGTATTGCCTACGGCTCGCCATTGAGCGCCGGCCGCGCACGTGGTTGGTCATGCTCAGCCGCAGATGACGCCGCTAGGACCGGCCTGGCCGATATACCGGTACCGACGGCGAGGTTTAGCAAGTTTGCACTGCGCTAGCACTTTACGAGCCGTAGGTCACGCTTCGATTGAGGAAGGGAGTACACACGGCGACAACAGATAACGTCCAGGAAACCTGTTGTCGCCCCGGACTTGTATTGCCCCTTCTGGCAGGTCAGTAGTCCCCGGTGATGACGTTTGCCAGCGGCTCAGCTTTCAGGTACCGCTCGACCTGGGCCCTCACCAGGTTCAGCGCCCCCTGCGCCGAAACCGGGGTCGACGCGCCGACGTGGGGCGTGATCAGCACGTTCGGCAGCGACCAGAGCGGGTGGTCCGGTGGCAGCGGCTCCGGGTCGGTCACGTCGAGCGCCGCCGATAGTCGCCCGGTGCTGACCTCGGCGACCAGGTCGGCCGTGACGGCGAGCACCCCGCGGGCGGCGTTGACCAGCAGCGCCCCGTCCTTCATGCGGGCCAGGAACGCCGCGTCGGCCATCCCCACGGTCTCGCTGGTCACCGGCGCCAGCAAGATCACTACATCCGCGTCGGGGAGCAGGTCGGGCACGTCGCTGACCGCGCTCACGCCGTCACGGGCCGACCGGGCGACCCGCTGGATCTGCACGCCGAAGCCCTCCAGGCGGCGTTCCACGGCCTTACCGATCGAGCCGTAGCCCACGATCAGCACGGTCTTGCCAGCGAGGCAGTCGGTGGGCCGGTAGCTCCACCGGCCAGCCGCCTGCTCGGCCGCGAAGTAGGGGAACTCGCGGATGGACGCCAAGATCGCGGCCACCACCCACTCCGCCGTGCTGGCGTCGTGGGCGCCGCGCGCGTTGCACAGCACCGCCCCGGGTGGGACGTGCGGCCTGACGCGGTCGAAGCCGGCGGTCAGCGTCTGCACGACCTTGAGCCTCGGCATCGAGTCCATGACGGTCACCGCGGCCTCGTCCGGGAAGAACGGCGGCACGTAGAACTCCACGTCGGAAGCGCCGGCCGGCGGCTCACCGCCGGCCGGCACCACGACGCTCGCGGTCACGCCATCCAGGCCGTCCAGCGCCTGCGCGATTGGCTCAAGCGGCACCCAGACCAGCAACGTGCCACCTCTCCCTGAACCCGAAGATCAGGCGACCTCGCGAGTCGCAGTGTCCGCAGAATAGTCCGGGCCCGGCTCGATCCGCGGGAAGACCGGACTCGGCGCGGGCAGCCTGCCCCCAGAGTCGTCGCAAGCCGCCGCGACCTTGGCGGCCAGGTCCGGCAGGAACGGCCAGATCTCGGCCGCCAGCACCTGACCCGCGGCGAGGACCGCGCCCAGCACGGCGTCGAGCCGCTTCCCGGCCGCATCGTCACCGGCTCGCTCCGCACGGCCCAGGTGCCAGGGCGCAGCGGCGTCGACGTAGCGGTTCGCCTCCTCGACGATCGCGTAGACGGCGCCCGCCGCCGCCCGGAAGTCGAAGCTCGCCAGCGCCGTTCTGACCGCTTCCGGCGTGCGCTCGACGGCGGCACGCAGGGCCCCGGCGTCGGCTGGCCAGTCGTGTCGGCCCGGCGGGACGTCCCCGCGGGACCCCCCGGGATGCTGGCCCAGGTCGGCGCGGGCCAGCCCGCTATCGGACCCAGCGGCCAGGAAACGGCCGGTGCCGAGCGGATGGCCGCAGGCACGAACAAACCCGTTCCTATATGAATGAGCGAGCGTGACGACCCGATGAATGAGGTTGCCGAGTCCGTTGGCCAGGTCCTCGTTGGCGCGTGCAATGAGTCTGTCCACGGTGAAGTCGGTGTCGCCGGTGCGCGGCACCTCGCGCAGCAGCCACCAGCGCAGCGCGTCGATGCCGTAGCGGCCCGCCAGCTCGACGGGATCGTTGCGGCCGGTGCTCGTCTCCGGCGCCGACTTGCTGATCCTGCGGCCGCCCGTCGTCACGTAGTCGTGCACGAAGATCTCGGTGGGCGGCGGCAGTCCAGCCGACAGCAGGACCGCCGGCCAGTACACCGCGTGGAAGCGCAGCACGCCTTTGCCCACCAGGTGAATCCGCCGGTCGGCGCCCGCCCACCAGCGCTCGTAGCCGTCGCCGTCCTGGCCGTACCTGAGCGAGGTGATGTAGTTGCCTAGCGCGTCGAACCAGACGTAGATCACCTGGCCGGGGTCGCCAGGCACGCCGATTCCCCAGCCACGTGCCCTTGCCACCGAGCGGGAGACGCTGAAGTCCTCGAGCCCGCCCGCGATGAATCCGAGTACCTCGTTGCGGCGGGAGGCCGGCTCGATCCGCAACGCGCCGGAGCTGACCAGGTCATGCAGTTGCTGCGAGTACCGGGAGAGGCGGAAGAACCAGTTCTCCTCCGACACCCGCTGCGGCGCGGTGCCGTGCTCAGGGCAGCGGCCGCCGGACAGCTCGCCGGGCGTGTAAAACTGCTCGCAGCCGACGCAGTACAGGCCCTCGTAACTCTTCCGGTACAGGTCACCGCTGGCCTCGCAGGCCCGCCAGAGCCGGTCGACGCCTGGCCGGTGCCGTGGGTCGCTGCCGGTCCTGATGAAGTCGTCGAACGACAGCGACAGCTGCTCGCGGAGCGCGGCGAACGCTGCCGCGTTGCGGTTCACGAGCTCTCTCGGGCTGATGCCCTCGGCGTCGGCGGCCAGCACGGTCTTCAGCGAGTTGTCGTCGGTGCCGCTCTGCAGCCGCACCTCGTCGCCGAGGCGGCGGTGGTGCCGGGCGAGCACGTCGGCCTGGACGAACTCCAGCGCGTGCCCGAGGTGCGGTCGTGAGTTGACGAACGGGATGGTGGTGCTCAGATAGACGCGGCTCATCGGAACCTCCTGTTAGTGGCCGAAGGAGGCACCGACCCCGCACATGAGTCGAGGCCCCCTTCGGGGCCTCGTGCGGACGTCAGTCCTGGCGTGCTGAGATGGCCCCGGCTAGCGGGGCATCATCTCCTGATGCGCGAAGGACTGCATGGTCGCAGGATACTCGATGAGCTGTGTCCTGTTCCATCGAGATTGACACACCCCGCCCATAAGCTGCCTGCCATGCCAAAGGCGGCTCGAATCTTAGCGGCCCTCGAGCGTGACGGCTGGATTGAGACAAGGCGGTCAGGCTCGCACAGGGTGCTCGTCAAAGGGAGCCAGCAGCGGGTCTGGGCCTACCATGACGGAGTAGACCTCGGTGCGCCGGCCATGGCCAAGATCGCCGCCCACTTCGGCTATACCGTGGACGAACTGCGGAGACTTTAGGATGGCTCTGTGATGAGCACGCTACGAGTCGAGCTGCTCTGGGACGAGGAGTCCCGCAACTGGCACTTCCGTGTCCCAGCCCTGCACATTGTGGGCGGCGGAGCCCCAACTCGAGATGAGATCGAGAACCAGTGCCTGTCAGCCATCCGTTTCGCGCTGGAGGGCGATCCCCGCGAATACGACACCGAGGCCGAGGCCGTAGCGTTCGACGTCAGCGTCGTCCCGGCGGCATGACGCCAGGCAATCCATGCGCGATTAGTCTCACGCACCTATGAAGCCTCCTAACGAGGTTTTCTGCATGGACTGCGGCCCAGGGACGGTTTTGGATGCCGACGCGTGGGCCGCGCTCGGCTGGGACAACTGGCGGAACACGTGGCTCCAGCTCGCCCATGCGGCCTCGCTCGGCGGCCGTACCACCGTGCTGACTGGCACGTTCACCCCCGACCAGCTCGAGCGCCCCCGGCCGCAAGCTCTCCGGCCCGATTCACTTCGCGTTGCTTGCCCAG
>JASIGS010000674.1 GCA_030052355.1 Streptosporangiaceae bacterium
TCCTGGGGAGTAGGCCCGCCACCTGGGTATCACCAGATGACTGCGGGGAGTGGGCGGTACGCCGCTGGTGGAAGAGTCTCGGGGAGACGTCATGAATGCGCGCTGGCACTGGACGGTGTGGCCGATGATCGTCCTGGTATCTGCCGGGCTCGTGAGCTGCAGTTCTGGTAGCAAACCCTCAAGTGCCCCGGCGGCGCCGGCGACAACCCCGGCGGCGCCCGCGACAACCCCGGCGGCGCCCGCGACAACCCCGGCGGCGCCCGCGACAACCCCGGCGGCGCCAGGGACAACTCCGGCGAGCGGCGACACCTTGCCTGACTTCAAGCCATCGACGGTCATCAGCCATGCTGGCACCACGACGGTACTGAGTTCGCCAGCCGCCGTGGACAAGATCGCGGCATTCTATGAGAACGCGCTGAAATCTGGCGGCTGGCAATGGAAAGCGACAGCCAAGTCGGCTTATAGCGCGCATTACGAGGCCACAAAGGGCAGCGCACGCGCATCGATTCAGGTCAGCCGTTCGGGTACTGGAGCCTCGATCTCTGTGACGGTCACTAAGTAAGCCAGCAGAGCTGATCGTGCTCACGCTGGCTTGATGTGGGCAGGGTTTCTTCGCTAGCCCGCAAGTGCCTCCGATGTGCGCCTGGTCTTCGGGAACCTCGGCACTGGCGGGATCATCAACAGCTGAGCGCGGTCATAATGCGCGCAAAGCTCTACGGACGCCGACGGCTGACTCTGGCCTGGTTCTGTCATCCGGCAATCCCTGGCGCAAACGGTCACGACAAAGGCGGTTCGGGCCGTGCGATGCGCGCGGCCGGCAGCTGACACCAGGTGCGGCGTGAGCGAACGCGCGCTCGGTGCCCCCGCTGTCTAGTGCCGATGGCGCGCGATGGCAGTCCGTTCCGCTACCGTCTGCGGATGACCCGGCCTGCATCCGCGAGCCACTGAGGGAGTGCTTCGTGCCAGTACCGCTGCCGGACGAGCTGCTAGACCTGCTCCGGCGCCCGAGCCTTTGCTTCGTGGCCACTACCATGCCCGACGGCTCGCCGCAGCTCACCCAGACCTGGGTTAGCACCGATGGCCAGAACATCCTCATCAATACGCCGGACTGGTCGCAGAAAACCCGCAACGTCGCCCGTGACCCGCGCGTCGCGGTCAACATCGTGGACGCGGACCACACCAGGCGCTACTTCGCGGTACGGGGCCGCGTCGTCGCCGCCACGACCGAAGGCGGCGCACAGAACATTGACGAGATCTCCGTCAAGTACCTTGGCCGGCCTTACCCGAACTTCAGTGGCCGTCCCGAGACCAGGATGATCCTTACCATCGAAGCCGACTCCGTCCGCGGCACGGGCGCGCGCTGATGCCGTCGCTAGTGGTCTCGGCGTGCGGGGCCGAGCGCCCCTTCGCCACGCGGTCGCGGGCCGGCGAGCATCAACTGAGCAGCATCAGTTTGGCGATCCTTCCGTTGACAACGCGATAGACAGCCAGTGCCGCCATCTCCGTCGGCATGTCACCGAAGTGAAAGCCAGAAAGGTGCTCCTCGTCGACGACAAACTCCCCGGCGGCCATGCGACTTGCAATGGCGACCTGCAGATCGGGGCTGTCGGTAAACAGCTTCCCGTACGCCTCCCGCATGACCTCTTTGGTAGCGAACAACACGGTGCCGTCAAACATCACTACCGACGCGTCGTCGGCGTAATGCGACAAAAACCCCGCGAGGTCCCTGGCCCGGTAGGCCTCGAGCTGTGCGTCGACGACGTCGGTCTCGTTAGACATGTGATGACCCCTCCCGGCGGGCCCGGCGGGCACGCGACTCTTCACTGGGCAGACAGTATCGGTCCGGCCGAGTTCGTCACACGGCAACCACAAACCCGCACGCAGGGGCATGAGTGCGGTTCACGATCTCGCGGAATCCGGTGTGCCGCACTACACGACCCACCCCGGGCCACGCCCGTCAGCGCTTGGCGATGGCATCGCGGACGGCCGGCACGACTTCGTGTGACCAGAGGTTGAGTGTCGCGTCGCTGATGCTTACGCCGGGAGGAAGCAGGTAGATGAAAGCGGCGGCGTCATGCTCGAGTACGGCGAAGGCGAGTTCCTCTACCCACTGGGCTACTCCCCCGCCGATCCAGCGGCCTTCCTCGTCGCGGGTTTGTGGCAGCGGGTCCCGGGTCAGGCGCCCGGACACGTTGTAGATGGTGCTGATATCGGCGGGGTTCCTGCCTGCCGAGGCGGCCGCTTCGTCGATGACGGGCCGTCCCTCGGCTACCTCCGGGCTGCGCCAGTCGGCGAGATGGCCGGGTATCCATCCGTCGGCGTGCCGCCCGGTTGCTGCCAGTGCCTTGGGGCCGAGTGCTCCGACCCAGATCGGTGGCGTGGGCGCGGCGGCAGGTTCCAGGTCGGTGACATGGTAGAACTCGCCGTCGAAGGTGACCGGGTCACCGCCGCCGGAGAGGGCTCTGACCAGCGTGATCGCCTCTTCCAGGGCTCGTATTCGTTCCGCCGGCGACAGGCGGGGGACGCCGAGGGCGACGATCTCCTCCTGCATCCCGCCCGCCCCCAGGCCGAGTACGACGCGGCCGCCAGAGATCGCCGACAGTCCCGTGATGGTCCGGGCGAGTATCGGAG
>JASIGS010000675.1 GCA_030052355.1 Streptosporangiaceae bacterium
ACCGCCGCGCCTACCGCGAGAAGGTGCGGCAGTGCCTCGAGATCTTCGGCCGGATGCTTCGCGAGTTCACATTCGATACTGAGCCTTGCCAGGCGGGCCTGGAGATGGAGGTGAACCTGGTCGACGCGCTTGGCCTGCCGACGATGATGAGCACCACGGTGCTCGCCGCGATCGCCGACCCGAGCTGGGCCGCTGAACTCGGCCGGTTCAACCTGGAGATCAACGTCCCGCCGTGCCGGCTCACCGGTGACGCCCTGAGCACGCTCGAGGACTGGATCGCGCGCAAGCTTCAGCACGGGGCCGACCGCGCCAAGCAGACGGGCAGCCGTGTGGTGCTCGTCGGCATACTGCCCACGTTGCGGCAGTGTGACGTGACCGACGAGGCCATGTCCGCCAACCCGCGCTTCCGGTTGCTGAACGAGCAGATGATCGCGGCCAGGGGCGAGGAGATGCGGATCAGCATCGACGGCCCGGAGCGACTGCTCACGCACGTCGACTCGATCATGCCGGAGGCGGCCTGCACCAGCGTCCAGTGTCACCTGCAAGTGGCCCCTGAGACGTTCGCCAGCTACTGGAACGCTGCCCAGGCCGTGGCTGGCATCCAGGTCGCGCTGGCAGCGAACTCCCCGTTCCTGTTTGGCCGCGAGCTGTGGCGAGAGACGAGGATCCCGCTGTTCGAGCAGGTCACTGACACCAGGCCGGAGGAGCTCAAGCAGCAGGGCGTGCGGCCGCGTGTCTGGTTCGGCGAGCGATGGATCAGTTCGGTGTTCGACCTGTTCGAAGAGAACCTGAGGTACTTCCCCGCGCTGCTTCCGCTGCGCGAGGAGGAGGACCCCGCGGCGGCGTTCGACAGCGGCGCGGCCCCACTGCTGTCCGAGATGACACTGCACAACGGCACGGTTTACCGGTGGAACCGGCCCGTTTACGCCGTCGAGGACGGCCGGCCTCACCTCCGGGTCGAGAACAGGGTGCTGCCTGCGGGGCCGACGGTTGCGGATGTCCTGGCGAACGCCGCGTTCTACTACGGCCTGGTACGAGCGCTGGCCGAGGCCGAGCGGCCGGTCTGGACGCAGATGTCGTTCGCGGCCGCGGCCGAGAACCTGGTGCAGGGTTCGAAGCACGGAATCGACGCGAGGGTGTACTGGCCGGGCTTTGGCAAGGTGCCGGTGACCGAGCTGGTGCTCCGGCGCCTGCTCCCGCTGGCCCGGGAAGGCCTGCGGCAGCTGCGGCTCAATCTCGCTGACGCCGACCGCATGCTCGGCATCGTGGAGCAGCGCTGCCTGACCGGCAGAACCGGGGCCACATGGCAGGTCGAGACCGTGCACAAGCTCCAGCGGAGCAAGGCGGATCGGCGTGAGGCTCTGCGCCGCATGACGCAGGGCTACATCGAGCGGATGGCGACCAATCAGCCCGTGCACGAGTGGCCGCAGCTGTAATCGCGGCTAGGACGCGCCGGCCCGCCTGACCGAGGCCGGACATCCCGCCGGGGCCAGACCGAGGGCCGGCAGAGGCGGGCCGGGTCGCGCCAGATCGGCCCGGTACGTGAGACGATCGCCGGGTGGCAGGCGTTACGAACGTGCCGTCGGCACCGCAACTCCGCCTTGGCACCGGGCACGCGCGCTGGGTGCTGGCCGCTACGGTGCTCGGCTCCAGCATGGTGATGCTCGACTCCACCGTGGTGAACGTCGCACTGCCGACCATCGGCCGGCACCTGAACGCCTCGCTGGGCGACCTGCAGTGGACCGTCACCGGCTACACGCTGACGCTGGCCGCGCTCATCCTTCTCGGCGGCTCGCTCGGCGACAGGGCTGGCCGCCGCAAGATCTTCTTGATCGGGGTCATCTGGTTCGCGTTGGCGTCCGCCCTCTGCGGGGCCGCGCCGAGCGTCACGGTGCTCATCGGCGCGCGGGTACCGCAGGGGATCGGGGGTGCACTGCTGACGCCGGGCTCGCTGGCCATCATCCAGGCAACCTTCGTCGCGGACGACAGGCCGAAGGCGGTCGGCGCCTGGTCGGGTCTCGGCGGGCTCGGCTCGGCAGCCGGGCCAATAATCGGCGGCTGGCTGGTGGAGGCCGCAGGCTGGCGCTGGGTGTTCCTGCTGAACCTGCCGCTTGCGGTCGTGGTCCTCGTGGTGGCCACGAGGCACGTCCCCGAGTCCAGGGACGTGTCAGCGCGCGGCCGGTTCGACGTCGCGGGCGCGGTGCTCGCCGCGCTCGCGCTCGGCGGCATCAGCTACGCCCTGATCGAACTGCCTGAGGAAACCGGGCATCCGGCTAGCGTGATAGCCGCCGCAGTGGCAGGGGTGGCTGCGACGGTCGCCTTCCTGGCCGTCGAACGCCGCCGCACGAGGCTGGCCCGCACGCCTGCGGGGCAGGCCCGATCGCCCGGCCAGCGCGACAAAGTCGTGCCGATGCTGCCGCTTGACGTGTTCGCCTCGCGGCAGTTCAGCAGCATCAACCTCGTCACGTTCCTCGTCTATGGCGCGTTCGGCGGGCTGCTGTTCCTCCTCGTACTCCAGTTGCAGGTGGTGTCCGGGTACTCGCCGCTGGCGGCAGGATCTTCGCTGCTGCCGGTCACGGTGCTGATGCTCGTGCTGTCAGCCCGGTCCGGCGCGCTAGCCCAGCGGGTGGGCCCGCGATGGCTGATGACGGTCGGCATCACCCTGTGCGCGATCGGGATGGCGCTGATGTCCCGGATCGGGCCGCACGCCAGCTACGCGGCCGATGTGCTGCCGGCCGTCGTCGTCTTCGGCCTGGGCCTGTCCATGACCGTGGCCCCGCTGACCGCGACGGTGCTCGCCAGTGCCGACGTCGAGCACGCCGGCGTGGCCAGCGGGGTCAACAACGCGGTGGCGAGGGCCGCCGGGCTGGTCGCCGTGGCCGCGATCCCGGCGGCCGTCGGCCTCGGCGCGGCGAGCTACCACCAGCCCGCGCACTTCAATCACGGCTTCGACATCGCAACGGCGGCCTGCGCGGTAGTGCTGCTGATCGCGGCGGTGCTTGCGGCGACGCTGACCAGCAACGACGTGCTGAAGCCCACGGACCACCGGCCCGCGGAGCCGGAGTGCCTCACCAACTGCGTGGTGGGTGCGCCGCCGCTAGAGCCGTCGCAGCAGCCCTGAGGCCGGTTACTTGTCAAGCCCGAGGGTGAACATCGGCTTCGGCGAGGTGTCGGGCAGCTGATGCTCGGCGGACAGGCGCCGGACAGCGGTGCCGGTCGCGAGGAACTCGGTCGCGTGCTCGCCCCAGACGTGGTTCTTGACGTCGACGGTCACGCCGACGATGCCGGTCGCGCCCGCCTCGGTCGCCTCGGACTGCATCCTGGTGAGCGCGAGCTCGCGAGCCTCGTAAACGCCCTCGGTAAACCGGATCATTTCCTGGTTCCGGTACGCCTGGCGCATTGCCTGGAGCATGTTCTGGTGGGCGATGTGGTACACGCACGTGCCGAGCACGAACGCCACGGGTACCGCGCCGGCCGCGATCAGCCTGAAGAAGTCCTGCGCCGAAAGGTCGGAAGTGAACGCCCGGCCGTCCGGGGCCCGGTGCGCGCCGTGTCCCGCCAGGTGGCGGACCGCAGTGCCCGTCGCGACGAACTCGAGCACGTCCTGGCCCCAGGCGTACATCTGCATCCGGAGCTGGACGCCCACGATGCCATCGGCGGCGAGGTGGTCGGCCTCGGCGCGCATCCGCGACATGGCGAGCTCCCTGGCGCTGTACATCGCCTGGGTGAGGACCTGCAGCTCCTGGTTCTGCCCCCACCTGGCGATCTGCAGGCCCACGTGGTAGATCGACGAGCCGACGACAAACCCGAGTGGCTCGAAGCCAGCTTCACCGAGCAGCACGTACTCAGAGACCGACAGGTCAGAGGTGAAGACGCCCGACGGATCGGCACCTGCAGTGAGCGCGAGCCTGGCGTCGGCGGCCTGCGGCTCCCAGGTCGCCGCGCCGGGGTTCTGGCCCGAAAAAGTCGACATCGTCTGTTCCTCCGGCTGAGCTCGGACAGGGTCAACGGCAGCCTACTGGCGCCTGTGCCGGCCGGCCTGCGTTCTGTCGCCGGACGCTTGCTGCACCTCGATGTCGACCTCGGGCCTGCGCTGGGCAGCTTCGGCGTACAGCTGATAGCAGCGCATGTCGGCGTCGGTCAGCGGCGGGGGGTTCAGGCTGCGGGGCCACAGGTGCCTGACCCTGACGACATTGAGCTCCGCCACGTACAGGGTGATCTGCGCTTGCAGGTAGAACCACGCCAGCAGGCCGATGACCACGCCGAAGACGCCATAGGCGGACGTGGTCCGCAGCTCGTGGCCGACGAAGTAGCCGCCGACAAGCTGCAGCACCTGCCACGCGATGGCGGCGAGGACAGCGCTGAGCCACAGGTCGCGCCAGCCAACCTCCCGCGCCGTCGCGAGCCTGAAGCCGAGCCAGAACAGGCCCACGTTGAGCAGCAGCGAGACCGCGATAGCCGCGATGCGCGCGCCGACGCTGCCGAGGTGGCCCACGCCGCCGGCGTACCCGGACAACGTGGTCGTGGCGATCAGGCCCGGCCCGATCACTGCCATCAGCCCGAGGCTGCGCAGCAGCGACCACGGAAAGCTGGGCCGGCGGAACTGCGGTATCTCCCACACCGAGTTGAGCGCGTTCTGCATGGCGTTGGCGACGCCGCGCGCGCCGAACAACGTCAGCACGGAGCCGATGACCAGCGCAAGTCCGGTGCCACCCAGGGTGTGCGCGTGCCGCGCTAGCTCGGGGCCGATCACCGGGTACTGGCTGACCGCCGACTGGAGCAACTGGTGTCGCAGCTGCTCGTCGTTGTGCAGCACGATATTGAGGATCGTGACGCCGACGAGCAGCAGCGGGAACAGCGAGAAGAATGCGAAGTAGGCGAAAAGAGCTGCCAGGTTGCCTGCCTGGTCGTCGGTGAACTTCTTCCAGGTCGCAACGGCAACCGCCAGGGGTGCACTGCGCTGCTGCAGCCGGTCCACCCGGTCCGGCAGCTTCCTCGCCCTCGAGAGGAGCCGGCCGGGACGAGACGGGCGGTTTTCTGTATTCATCGCTGCGCAGTAACTACCCGGCCGCACCGCATCTACGTCAGGCGGCGGTTGGCATCACTCCGTCAGGAACGACCGCCGCCACAACGACACACCCGGCGTCCCGATCAGCCCGTTCTCGGACAGGAACGCCACCACCTTCTCGCCGCCGTACCGCAGTGAGGCACGGTAGTGAGGGTTGGCCAGCGCCGCCTGGCGCCCCGCCCGCGGATCCAGGCCCACGGACGCGTACACGCGCGGGCTGATCAGGCTGCGCGACACGATGAGCGCGAACCTGGCAAGCACCGCCCGGTGGTAGGCCAGTTCCACCCGGGGCGTCGCGGCGACGCTGCGCGGCAGTTCGGCGCGCGCGAACGAGATGTGCCTGGCCTCCTCGATGATGTGGATCCTGTTCACCATCTGCATCAGCGGCTGGATCGAGTCGTCGTTCGCCTGCTCACGCTGGAACCTGTCGGGGATCTCCTCGCCGATCAGGATGGCGCCCCACATGGCCGGGCCGGTGGCCAGCGCGGGGAGCAGGTCGCCGAGCTTCTGGATCCTGGCCGGCGGACTGTACCTCGGCGTGCCCATGCGCTCGATCATCCGCGCGAACATCGTCGAGTGACGGCACTCCTCGCCCAGCTCGGCGAGCGCGTACTGGATGTGCCGGCTCATCGGGTCGCCCCGGTAGGCGAGCTTGGCGAGGATACGCATCAGCATGGACTCCAGCCAGATGCCGGTGCTGGCGACGCTCGCCGCCTCGTGCTTACTGAGCTCCAGTCGCTGCTCGGGGCTGAGCTGCTCCCACAGCGGCGTCCCGTAGATCGAGCAGCGGTGCTCCAGGATGAACCCCTTGCCCGGCTCGAATGGGGCCGACCAGTCGATCTCGATCTCCGGGTCGTAGCTCCGCGCCGCCGTCGAGCGGAGCAGGCGGTCGGCGACGCTCTCCTGCTCGGCGACGCGCTCTGCCGCAGTGCTTGCCTGGCTCATCAGGCCATCCTGGACCACTGCGCCCTCCGTCGTGAAAGATACGACTTGAAGTAACTGTTACTTCTGGTAGCGTCTATCACGTGGGCAGCACTGTCAAGGGGGAACGCGCCGGTAACGGGCCAGACGCAGCTGGCGACGGCGCGGCCGGCACCGCCGGCCCGGCCAGCACCGCCGGCCCAGCCAGCACAGCCGGCCGGGTCACGGCCATCCAGGGCGGCCCGTTCGTGGCGGCTCCGGGCGCGTCCAGCACGCCGGGTGACGGCCGGAGTGATCGGTGGCGCGCGCACCGGGAGCGACGCCGCTCCGAGTTCGTGCAGGCCGCGCTGCGGGTGCTCGCCAAGTCCGGGCCCGATCTGCCGATGGACGCGGTCGCCGCCGAAGCGGGGGTGACCAAGCCCGTGCTGTACCGGTATTTCGCCGACAAGGCCGCGCT
>JASIGS010000676.1 GCA_030052355.1 Streptosporangiaceae bacterium
CTGACCGCCGGGTTCCTGATCGCCGGCCCGTTGTCTGGCTACCTGTCAGACCGGTACGGCTCGCGGGCGTTCGCGACCGCCGGGCTGCTGGTGGCCGCCTGCGCCTTCACCGGCCTGATGCTGCTCCCGATCGACTTCCCGTACCCGGCCTTCGCCGCGATCATCTTCTGCAACGGCGTTGGCTCCGGGCTCTTCGCGTCGCCGAACACCTCGTCGATCATGAGCAGCGTGCCAGCCAGGCACCGCGGCGCCGCGTCCGGCATGCGGTCGGTCTTCATGAACTCCGGCATGTCCCTGTCGCTCGGCATCTTCTTCTCGCTCATGATCGCGGGCCTGGCCAGCACGCTCCCCCGCACGCTGAGCAGCGGCCTGCGCCAGCAGGGGGTGCCCGCGGCTGTCGCCGCGCACATCTCGCACCTGCCGCCGGTGAGCACGCTGTTCTCGGCGCTGCTCGGGTACAACCCGGTGAAGAGCCTGCTGGCGCCCTCCGGCGTGCTGTCGAAGCTGCCGGCGCACAGCGCGGCCGTGCTGACCGGTAAGCGGTTCTTCCCTGAGCTCATCTCCGGCCCGTTCCATCACGGCCTGGAGATCGTGTTCAGCGCCGCGATCGCGATGTGCGTGCTCGGCGCGCTGGTCTCGCTCATGCGCGGCCGCCAGTTCATCTACACCGAGCCGGAGCCGGAGGCGGCCGGCGTCGCGCTGGCCGACAACGCCAGCCTGTCCGCCGCAGACTAGCCCGCCAGGGACAGCCCCTAGTGCTGGCCGGCGCCCCCGACTGACTCCGGCTCCGTAGCGTCCGTCGCCGGGGGCAGTGCGGGCTTCGGCGCGATCGCGACCGCCGCTGCCAGAACCGCGGCGGCAGCGCCCAGCACGGTGAACGCGGTGCGGCCGGTCGCGAACCGGAGCACGAGCCCGAGCCACAGCATGCTCAGGCCGGTGGTGACCTGACCCAGGATCGCCGCGATCCCGGTGATCCTGCCGAAGTACCCTTCCGGCGTCGCCTTCCCGCGAAGGGTCAGGTGGCAGACGAGCACGAAGCCCTCACCGAGCCCGAACAACATCGCGCCTGCGAGGACCGCGGGTGTCGCGAGCAGCGCGATGAGCAGCGCGCCAGCCGCAGCCACGGCGAGACCGCCCGCTATCGGCAGCCACGGGTCCTGTACCGTCCCGAACCGGCCGGCCAGCAGCGTGCCGGCCGCCGATCCCGCCGCGTACGCCGCCACCGCCAGGGTCGCGAGCAAGGCGTGCGACTTCCCGCCATGGGTGCTGACATAGATCAGGCCGAGCACGATGCCGCTGCCGAGCACCATGTAGAGGCTCCAGATGAGCTGATCGCGCCTGAGCACCCGGTCGGTAATCATCAGCCGGAACCCCGACTTCATCGACGCCACGAGACCCTCACCGCCCGAGTCCGCCGCCGCCTCGAAGCGCTTCCTGATGGCCACGAGCCCTGCGACCGAGACGACGTAGCTGGCAGAATCCAGGCCAATGGCCTGTCCGGAGCCAGCGGCAGCGGCGAGCAGCCCGGCGACTGGCGGACCGATCACCCAGGCCAGCGACTCGAGGCTCTCCTGCCAGGCGTACGCCCTGCCGAGCTCCGCCGCCGGTACCAGCATCGGGACGGCGGCTCCTGACGCCGAGTTGAACAGCGCGGCGAACCCCTCGATCGGAGCGATGACGGCATAGACGACGGCCAGCGTGGGCCCGTGCAGCGCACTCGTCACCGGAATGGCCAGCGTGAGCATCGTTCTGGCGACGTCAGCGGTGATCATCAGCCGCCGTCCCTCGCGCCGGTCAGCGAGTGCTCCGAGCGGGACCTGCAGCACCGAGTAAGCGACGACCTCGATGACGGCTACGGCGCTGACCTGGAGCGGGTCGTGCGTCAGCTGCAGCACGTACAGCGGGATCAGGACACTCCAGGCCGCGTCCCCGACGTTCGAGATCCCCTGGGTGCAGAAGAACACGCCAAAGTCCCGGTCCCACCGAAAGAGCCGCCGCACGGCCATCACACCTGCCGATCCGGTCATCCGGGCGCTGTCATGCCAGCGTCACATGGTCCCAGCACCGGGCGAGAACGCGTCAACCCGGTTTCAGCGCCTCGCGGCAGCGTGACCCTCGGGCTGCGCGGCCGGCGGTAAGCTGTGATCGTGCCGCGATATGAGTACCGGTGCCGCGCTTGCGGCGACACGTTCGAGCAGACTCGCCCCATGAGCGAGGCGTCTGACCCCGCGACCTGCCCGCAGGGTCACGATGACACCGTCAAGCTGCTGTCGGCCGTGGCGGTCGGCGGCCGGGCCAGCGCGACCGGCTCGGGCAGCTCAGGCGGGGGCGGCTGCTGCGGCGGTGCCTGCGGCTGCGGCGGCTGACGCCGCCACGCTCAGCGATCAACGCTGACACGCTGGCGCCAGGCGCTAGCCCGCGAAGGTCGAGAACCGCTCGACCTGCCGCATCTTATTGGTGGCATCCAGGGCCGCCACCTTGTAGGACTCGGCCAGCGTCGGGTAGTTGAACACGGCGTCTACCAGGTAGTCCACGGTGCCTCCGCAGCCCATGACGGCCTGGCCGATGTGCACGAGCTCGGTGGCACCGGTGCCGAACACGTGCACGCCAAGCAGCGTCCGGTCGGCCGGGGAGACCAGCAGCTTGAGTACGCCGTACGAGTCGCCGATGATCTGGCCCCTGGCTAGCTCACGGTACCGGGACACGCCTACCTCGAACGGCACGCAGTCCCTGGTCAGCTGATCTTCTGTCCTGCCGATGAAGCTGATCTCCGGCAGGCTGTAGATCCCTATCGGCTGCAGGGTGCTCGGCGTGTGAGCCGGTTCTCCGCAGGCATGATGTGCGGCGAGCCTGCCCTGCTCCATGGACGTGGCTGCCAGAGCCGGGAAACCGATCACGTCGCCGACCGCGTAGATGCTGGGCACCACGGTGCGGAAGCACTCGTCCACGGCTATCCGGCCGCGCGTGTCTGCCGACAGGCCGGCCGCCGCCAGGTTCAGGCCGTCGGTCATGCCCTGCCGTCCCGCGGAGTACATGACGGTATCGGCAGGGATCCGCTTGCCGCTCGCGAGCGCGGCGATGGCGCCGCCCGCGCACTGGTCGACGGCGGCTACCGTCTCCCCGAACCGGAACGTGACGGCCAGGTCGCGCAAGTGGTATTTGAGCGCCTCGACGACCTCGAGGTCGCAGAACTCCAGCATGCGGTCCCGCTGCTCAACCACGGTGACCTTCGTGCCGAGCGCCGCGAACATGGACGCGTACTCGATGCCGATGACGCCCGCGCCGGCCACCACCATCGTGCGGGGTATCCGGTCGAGGTGCAGGATGCCGTCAGAGTCGATCACCGTCCGGTCGTCGAACGCCACGGTGTCCGGCCTGGCCGGCTTGGTCCCGGTCGCGATGATGATCTTCTCGGCGGTTACCTCCCGGCTGGGGCCGCCGGTGTCGTAGACCTCCACGCTCGTCGGGCTGGTGAATCGCGCCGTCCCGGTCACGATCGTCACGTGGTTGCGAGTCAGCTGGCTGCGCACCACGTCGTTCTCGCGCGTGACGACGTGCTGCGTGCGCGCCGTCAGGTCCGCAATGGTGATGTCCTGCTTGACCCGGTAGCTCTGGCCGTACATCTCCCGCTGGTCCAGCCCCGTCAGGTAGAGCACCGCCTCCCGCAGCGTCTTCGACGGGATGGTGCCGGTGTTGAGGCACACGCCGCCCAGCATGCTCGGCCGCTCGACCACGGCCACCCGCCGGTCCAGCTTGGCGGCGGCGATTGCTGCCTTCTGGCCGCCCGGGCCAGAACCGATGACCAGCACGTCGAAGTCCGCCACACAGTCAGTGTCACGCACGCAGGGGGCCGCGAGCTAGCGATGGCCGTCGCTAAGTGGGCAGGCCGGTGAACTCCGGGCGTACGCTGTGCGTGACCTGTCGCCCGACGCCGCCAGAGCGGAGGCCCTCGTGGCCGGACATGACGCGCTTGCCGACTCGCGCTTCGCCGAGCTCAGGGCCAGCACCGCGATCATCGCGCGGCTCGTGGCCGACGGCGACCTGACCGCGCCGATCCCGACCTGCCCGGACTGGACACTGCGGAAGCTGGCCGCGCACGTCGGCCGGGCGCACCGGTGGGCGGCGGAGATCACCGGCACCAGGTCGGCGGAGTTCATCCCGTTCCGGTCGGTGCCGGACGGCAAGCTGCCCGAGGACCAGCGGGAGGCGGCCGGATGGCTTGAAGCCGGCGCCGAGCGGGTGATCGCCGCCGTCCGCGAGGCCGACGGGGATCCGGTCTGGGCCTTCGTCGGCAACCAGCCCACTGGCAGTCAGGTGCCGGCCGGCTTCTGGGGACGCCGGATGGCGCACGAGACGCTCTTGCACCGGGCGGACGCGCAGCTGGCCGCCGGCGAGCCCGTCGAAGTCGAGCCAGGGCTGGCCGCGGACGCCATCGACGAGTGGCTGGACGTGATGTCTGGCTCGCAGCTGGGTCAGCCGGACCCGCGGGCATCGGCACTGCCGGCCGGCGCCACGCTGCACGTCCATGCCGCGCTGGCCGGCCGGGCAACTCCCGCGGAGGACCTCGACCGCATCCCGAGTGAGTGGCTGGTTAGCCACGGCGAGGACGGCGTCACGGTCAAGCGCGAGCACGCCAAGGCCGACGTCGCGGTGACTGGCCCCGCCGACCGGCTGCTGCTGGTCCTGCTGCGCCGGCTGCCCGCCGATGACCCGTCGATCACCGTGTAC
>JASIGS010000080.1 GCA_030052355.1 Streptosporangiaceae bacterium
ACCAGCGAAAACGCCATGGAGATCTTCTCCGGCTACGACCTCATCGTCGACGGCACGGACAACTTCTCGACGCGTTACCTGGTCAATGACGCCTGCGTCCTGCTGGGCAAGCCGTACGTGTGGGGCTCCATCTTCAGGTTCGACGGGCAGGCCAGCGTGTTCTGGGCCGAGCACGGCCCGTGCTATCGCTGCCTGTACCCGGAGCCGCCGCCGCCCGGCATGGTGCCGTCGTGCGCCGAGGGCGGCGTCCTCGGCGTGCTGTGCGCCTCAATCGGATCGATTCAGGTCAACGAGGCGATAAAGCTCATCACCGGCGTCGGTGAGTCGCTGGTAGGCCGGCTGATGATCTACGACGCGCTCGAGATGAGCTACCGGACCGTACGGGTGCGCAAGGATCCCGAGTGCGCCATCTGCGGCAAGAACCCGACGATCACGCAGCTGATCGACTACGACGCCTTCTGCGGCGTGGTGTCGGCCGATGCGCAGCAAGCCGCGTCAGGCTCCACGATCACCGCGACCGAGCTGAAGGGGATGCTCGATCGCGGCGACAATATCTTCCTGGTCGACGTCCGCGAACCGAACGAGTACGAGATCGTGTCGATCCCGGGCGCCACGCTGATACCCAAGGACCAGTTCCTGAGCGGTGCCGCGCTGGAGAAGCTGCCCTCGGACTCAAGGATCGTGCTGCACTGCAAGAGCGGCGCGCGCAGCGCGGAGTGCCTGGCAGTGGTGAAGGCGGCCGGGTACTCCGACGCAGTTCACGTGGGCGGCGGTGTGCTCGCCTGGATCAACCAAGTGGATCCGAGCCTGCCCACTTATTAAGGGAACGTGCCGTCTTGTCCGGGGAGCTGGCCCGCGGAGGCCGTAAACTCCCCGGTGTGAGGTGGCAGCCGGATCCCGCCGACGACGACCCCATGTGGTCTCCGGCACAGTGGCCACCGCCCGTCCCTGGCGGGCCGCCGATGACCCAGCCCCGACGGCCGCGGCCGCGTCGCAAGGCAGCGCTCGCGGCGGTTGCGGTGTTGCTGGTAGCGGGGCTATGCGGACTCGGCATAGCGGCGGTCGGCGCGGCTCACCAGCTGCTGCCCCGGCAGTTCACGGCCGCTCAGCAGCGCAAGATCGAGGCCTGGGAGGTGTCCAGGCGGTGGCTCGTGTTTCCGGCCGGAAAGATATTTCCCGCAACGGTCACCTACCGGGTGCCCGGGTCGGCCTTCTACTCGGCCCGCGGCCTGGCCCTGGCGGCGCGCAGGCTGAGCATCGCCACCTCGACGTCATGCGCGCCCGCGGTGTCCAAGGTGGCGGCCAGGATCCTCGGACACCACGGCTGCAAGGCGGTGCTGCGTGCGACTTACCTCGATGCTTCCGGCACCCTCGTGGCGACGGTGGGAGTCGCCGTGCTGCCGGACAGCGACGCGGCACAGGCAGTGGTGACCGAGCTGGGCCATCGGCCGTCAGCAGAGCCGCTGACCTCCCTGCCGGTCGCCCGCACCCTGGCTGCCGGGTTTGGTGATCCGCAACGCCAGCTGTCCAGGGTCACGGCGGCCGGACCCTACGTGATCCTTTCCACAGCGGGGTTTGCCGACGGCCGCAGACGAGTCGATATCAGCTCCGATGGCTACCTCGACGACGAGCTGACCAGCCTGGCCGCTGGCCTGTCAGCGTCGGCCAGCTCGATCCTCGGCAGCCCGCCGCCGACGCCGACGTGCCCGGGTTCCCCCGGATGCTGAGGCACCCGCGCCAGCGGCGCGTAACGGTCTGGCCGCGGCTGCTCGCCGCGGTAGGCCTGCTGTTCGTGGCGCTGCTCGGCGTCGTCGTCGCGCCTGCCGTCCCGGCGAGCGCGGACAGCGTCAGGAACGCCGAGGGCTGGGTGCTCAGCGAGCTCAACGTGCAGCCGGCCTGGGCGATCACCCAGGGCAAGAACGTCGTGGTCGCGGTCATCGATAGCGGCGTCAACGGAAACGTGTCCGATCTTGCCGGTTCGGTCCTGCAGGGGAAGAACTTCAGCGGGGTCGCTACGCCTCCGTCGAACCCGTACTGGGGCGTGCACGGAACCTGGATGGCGTCCCTGATCGCGGGCCATGGGCACGGCCCCGGTGACGACAGCGGCATCATCGGCACGGCGCCTGAGTCCACGGTGCTGTCCATCAGGGTGATCACCGACGTTGGTGACCCGGACTACGGTCAATACCAAGCCCAGTCGCCCGCCAAGGCCCAGGGCGAGCTCGCTGACGCCATCCGCTACGCGGTCAGCCATGGCGCCAAAGTGATCAGCATGTCGCTGGGCTACAGCGTGCAGAGCGCCCCGGTCCGGGCCGCCCTGCAGGACGCGTACGACCACAACGTCGTCGTCGTGGCTGCCGCCGGGAACTCGGGCAACAGCAAGGCCGCCACCGGCCGCGGCCACGCTCCGTACTCGTTCCCCGCCAACTACCCTGGCGTGCTCGCGGTGGCAGCGGTGAACGCCGACGGGACCCCGCAGACCTTCTCGAGCCAGAACCTGTCCGTCCAGGTGGCCGCCCCCGGCTACTACGTGCCCGCACAGGGCCGGAACGGAGAGTACTACTGGGTGACCGGGACCAGCCCGGCCTGCGCGCTGACGGCGGGCGTGGCCGCGCTGATCAAGTCGGCGTACCCGCGCCTGACCGACGCCCAGGTCATCTCGGCCATCACCAGCACGGCCAGCAGCGCTCCGCCGGGTGGCTACAACGACCAGATCGGGTTCGGGATCGTCGACGCCGCTAAGGCGCTCGCCAAGGCCGGCCGGCTGGCACATGCCAGCTCTCCCGCTCCGGGCGAGCTGGCGGGCAGGCACTTCGGTGCTGGCGCCGCTTCAGCGCGGGCGCCCGTGCCGGCCAGGGGACCGGCCGGCCTGATCCTTTACTGCCTGCTCGGTGTTGCCTGCCTGGCCGTCGTGGCGTTCGCGACGAGCAGGCTGCTGGCACTGCGCGACGGGCCGCACGACGGGCCGCCGGGGCTGGCGCCGGGCGCTCCTGCCGAGGCCTTCGCCAGGCACGAGCCGCCCGGGCGGCACGCCGCGCCGCGCGGCAGTCAGGACGACGCGCAAGGGCCAGCGTGACTGGCGGGGGTCCGGGGGTCGCGCCCCGGGCTAGCGTCGCGCCCCGTGCTAGCGTCGCGCCCCGGGCTAGCGTCGCGCCCCGGGCTAGCACTGTTCGGCCCGCGGATCTGGACGGGTACGCAAGCCGGGTGCTCGAAGTGGTCGACTCCATCGCTCCTGGTTGCGTCATGTCTTACGGCGACGTGGCCGAGTTTCTCGGTGAAGGCGGGCCGCGCCAGGTGGGCAGGGTCATGGCGCTGTGGGGCGGCGGCGTCGCCTGGTGGCGGGTCGTGCACGCAGACGGCTCGCTACTGCGCGGACATGAGCAGGCGGCCCTTGCCCGGTACCGCGCGGAGAGCACGCCGCTGCGCACGCCGGCCGGCGGCGGGCTCCCGAAGATCGACATGAGGCGCGCTCGCCGGTAGCCGTGCTGGCAAAATGGCCGCGCCAGTTCCTGACCACGGTCTCGCTGCTATCTGCTCCGGTGTGCTGCGGCGCGTTCCCGCGGCATTGTCGGTGGCGTCTGCTGGAATGCCAATCGACATGGATACCGCAGCCACCCGATACCGCCTGGTCCGCCTGCCCGCGCCAGCCGGTGCGCCGCCGCGGCTTGACGAAGCCCAGCGCGGGGTGGTCGCGCACGCCGGCGGCCCGCTGCTCGTGCTGGCCGGTCCGGGCACGGGTAAGACGACGACGCTCGTGGAGGCCGTCGTCGACCGCATCGACCGGCGCGGCATAGACCCCGGTCGCATCCTCGTGCTCACCTTCAGCCGCAAGGCGGCCGAAGAGCTGCGGGAGCGGATCACGCTGCGGCTCGGCCGCACGATCAGGCAGCCGCTGGCGATGACGTTCCACAGCTACGCGTTCGCACTGGTCCGTCGCGAGTACGCGCTGGCAGGGGAGCCGTCCCCGACCGTGATGCCGGGCCCTGAGCAGCTGCTCGAGGTCCGGCGGTTGCTGCGCGGCGAGGCCGCGGACGGCGCGCGCAACTGGCCGGAGCGGCTCCGCGCCGCCGTCGGCACCCAGGGCTTCGCCACCGAGCTGCGCGACTTCCTGCTGCGCGCGGCGGAACGCGGCCTGGACGGCCGGGCCCTGGCCGAGCTCGGCAGGCGGTACGACCGCGAGGACTGGGTCGCCGCCGGGCGGTTCCTCGACTCCTACGCCGCGAGGTTCGACCTCGCTCCAGTTCCCGCTTACGACTACGCCGAGACCGTCAGGATTGCCGGCGCCCTGCTGCACCGCGGCGCGGTCAGGGCGCGCGAACGCGAGGCGTACGACGTGGTGCTCGTCGACGAGTACCAGGACACCGACCCGGCCCAGGAGGAACTGCTCACCCAGCTGGCTGGCGACGGCCGGGAGCTGATCGTGGTGGGCGATCCTGACCAGTCGATCTACGGCTTCCGCGGGGCAGACGTGGACGCCATAAGGCGATTCAGCGATAGCTTCCGGTTCCCTGACGGCTCGCCGGCCGAGGTGACGGCGCTGCGCACCTGCAGGCGCAGCGGCCCGGTGCTGCGGGCCGCTTCCCGGCGGATCGCAGCGCGCCTTCCGGCAGCGCTCGGCCACGCCGACGCAGCGGCTGGCCGCGAGCACCGCAGACTGCTCGGCGTGCCAGCTGAAGCCGACGGCGGACCTGGCGGCGTGCGGATCGTCGTCGCGGCGAGTGCCAGTCAGGAGGCTGCACTGGTCGCCGACACGCTGCGGCGCGCGCACCTCATCGACGGCATGCCCTGGTCGTCGATGGCGGTGCTGGTCAGGTCGGCGGTCCGGCAGGCTCCGCTGCTGCGCCGCGCGCTGAGCGCGGCGGGGGTACCGGTGCACGTAGCCGGCGACGAGCTGCCGCTTGGCGCCGAGCCCGGAACCCGGCCGCTGCTGCGGCTGGTCGGCTGCGCCGTCCAGCCTGACCTCCTTGACGAGCAGGCTGCGGCCGAGTTGCTGACCGGGCCGCTCGGCGGCACCGACGGCCTAGGGCTGCGCAGGCTCAGGCGGGCCCTGGCAGCCCAGGCGCGGGTTACCGGGCAGCCCGCACCAGCCGAGCCGCTGGCCGGGGCACTGCGCGATCCTGGCGAGCTCGCGGACCCTTCC
>JASIGS010000677.1 GCA_030052355.1 Streptosporangiaceae bacterium
GCCGGGCACGTGCAAGACCATCGGACCACGCTCGTGTTCGTCAACACCCGCCGGATGGCCGAGCAGTTCGCCCACCAGCTAGGCGAGCGCCTCGGCGACGGCCAGGTTGCCGCTCACCACGGCAGCCTGTCGAAGGAGCGCCGGCAGCGGGTGGAGGGCAGGCTGCGCGCCGGAGACCTGCGGGCACTGGTCGCCACGGCGTCGCTCGAGCTTGGCATCGACGTCGGGCCGGTCGAGCTGGTCTGCCAGGTCGGCTCGCCGCGCAGCTTCGCGACGTTCCTGCAGCGTGTGGGCCGGTCCAATCACTCGAGGAACGGCGTCCCCTGCGGCCTTCTCTACCCGACGACCCGCGATGAGCTCGTGGAGTGCGCCGCGCTGCTGCGCGGCGCCCGGGCGGGCAGGCTCGACTTGCTGCGGATCCCGCAGCAGCCGCTGGACATCCTGGCTCAGCAGATGGTGGCCGAGTGCGCGGCAGCCGAGTGGGCGCAGGACGAGCTCGCCGGCCTGGTCAGGGGCGCGGCACCGTTCTCGTCGGTGGCCGACCAGGACCTGGCTGAGGTCGCCGAGCTGGTGTCGGAGGGAATCCGCACCGGACGCGGCCGCCGGGCTGCCTACTTGCACCGGGACCAGGTGAGCGGGAAGCTGCGCGGCCGGCGCGGTGCGCGGCTGGCCGCGCTGACATCGGGCGGTGCGATCCCGGAGCTCGGCGACTACCGGGTGCTGGCCGAGCCAGACGACGCACTCGTCGGAACGGTGAACGAGGACTGGGCCATCGAGAGCATGGCCGGTGACGTGTTCTTGCTCGGCACGACCTCGTGGCGGATCCGCCGGGTCGAGCCCGGCGTCGTGCGCGTCGTGGACGCCCAGGGAGCACCCCCGTCCGTGCCGTTCTGGCTCGGCGAGGCCCCAGGGCGGACGGCGGAGCTGTCAGAAGAGGTCAGCGCTGTCCGGTCGGCGGTAGCCGGGCAGCTCACCGCCGGCGGAGCCGAGGCGGCGGCTGGCTGGCTGGAAAGCGAGTGCGGGGTCGGCAGGGCGGCAGCCCAGACCATCGCCGCTTACCTGGGCACCGGGCTGGCGCAACTCGGCGTGCTGCCCACGACGGACACGATCGTGCTCGAGCGCTTCTTCGACGACGCGGGCGGCATGCAGCTTGTCGGGCACGCCCCGCTCGGAGCCAGGCTGAACAGGGCACTGGGGCTCGCGCTTCGCAAGCGCTTCTGCGTGACCTTCGACTTCGAGCTGCAGGCCGCGGCCAGCGACGACGCGGTCTTGCTGTCGCTGGGCCCGCAGCACAGCTTCCCGCTCGAGCGGGTACCCAAGTTCCTCGCGTCCGGCACGGTGGAGGAGGTAGTACGGCAGGCGGTCCTGACCTCGCCGATGTTCGCGGCCCGCTGGCGGTGGAACCTGAACACGTCGCTCGCCGTGCTGCGGATGCGCGGCGGCAAGAAGAACCCGCCGGCCATCCAGCGGATGGAGGCCGACGACCTGATGGCCGCCGTGTTCCCGACGCTCGCGGCCTGCCAGGAGAACGTCGCGCCCGGACCCCTGGAGATACCCGACCACATCCTGGTACGGCAGACGCTCGAGGACTGCCTGCGCGATGCGATGGACATCGACGGGCTGAAGGAGCTGGTCGCCGGCATCGAGTCCGGCCGGATTGGCGTCGTTGTGCGGGACACGACCGAGCCGTCGGTGCTGGCACACGAGATCTTGAACGGGCGGCCGTTCACCTACCTGGACGACGCACCGCTGGAGGAGCGTCGCAGCCGCGCGGTGCCGCTGCGGCGCGGACTGCCGGTCGAGCCCCATGAGCTGGCTGCCCTGGATCCGGCCGCGATCGAGCGCGTCGTCGAGCAGGTCAGGCCAGACCCGCGGGACGAGCACGAGCTGCACGACCTGTTGCTGAACCTGGTCGCGGTCCGTCCGGCCGACTCCTGGCTGCCATGGTTTCAGAACCTGGTCTCCGCCAGGCGCGCCGTCGAGGTGCAGGCCGGGAGCGGGTCGCTGTGGGCCGCCGTGGAACGGCTGCCGGCGATCCTGGCACTGTTCCCGGGCGTCGCGCTCGTTCCTAGCCATCCCTGCCCGGTCCCCTCGGAGCCACCCGACGAGGAGACCGCCGCGGCGGACCTGCTCCGCGGGCACCTGGAGTGCCGCGGACCGGCGACCGCGACCGAGCTGGCGGCGGTCACGGGCGTCCGGGAGTCGCTGATCGTGCGCGCGCTGGCCGCGCTCGAGGCCGAGGGATTCGCCATCCGCGGTCATTTCACGCCTGCCAGCGAGCCGGCCGGTCCTGGTGCTGCCGCCGCCTGCCAGGCAACGGAAGAGTTCTGCTCGCGCCGGCTGCTGTCGCGGATGCACTCCTACACACGGCAGCGGCGCAGGCGGGAGATCGAGCCGGTGACCGCGCGGGATTACATGCGGTTCCTGCTGCGCTGGCAGCACGTGGCGCCAGGCACCAGGCGGGAGGGCCGGTTCGGCGTGCTGGCCGTGATCGAGCAGCTGCAGGGCTTCGAGCTCGCCACCGGCGCGTGGGAGAAGTCAGTGCTCGCCGCGCGCGTAGAGGGGTACCGCCGCGAGTGGCTCGACGAGTTGTGCATGTCCGGCCAGGTCGCCTGGGGCCGGCTCACGGTCAGGGAAGCTGAGTCCGACCAGCCGCAGCGTCCCACCGGGGTTTCAGGGGTCGCTCCCCGGCTCAGCACCGGCACGCTCGGGATGGCGCCGTCACGAGCCACGCCGATCACCCTGGCGCTGCGCGATGACCTGCCCTGGCTGCTGCGGGCCGCTCGCGGCCAGCTGGTGCCGGCCGAGCCGGAAGGCGGCCGGACCCGTGACGTTCTGGACGCGCTCTGCCGGTTCGGTGCGCTGTTCAGGGCGGACCTCGCGGCCGTAACCGGCCGCCTGCCGCAGGAGGTCGACGAGGCGCTGTGGGACGGCGTGGCCCGCGGGCTCGTCACGGCCGACGGGTTCCGTGCCGTGCGGTCGCTGCTGCGGCGCGGCACGGCCGGGCAGTTCGCCCCCTCCCGCGGCCTGCGGCGCGGCCTGCGCGGCACGACCGGCGGAGCGTCCGGGCGGTGGTCGTTGCTCCCGCCGCCGGAGGCGAACGCGGATGCCGACGAGCTGGCCGAGGCGGTGGCGCAGCAACTGGCGGCCCGCTGGGGGGTGGTGTTCCGCGACGTGGTAGTCCGGGAGAGCCTTGCAGTGCCGTGGCGGGACGTCATGTGGGCCTTCCGGCGCCTCGAGGCGCGCGGCACGATGCGCGGCGGCCGGTTCGTGGCCGGCTTCTCCGGCGAGCAGTACGCCCACCCGGACGCGCTGGACGTGCTCAAGGCGGTCAGGAAGCAGCGGGATACGGGGGAGATGGTCAGCCTCTCCGCAGCCGATCCGCTGAACCTGACCGGCGTCGTGCTGCCGGGGCCGCGGGTACCCGCGATCGGGGCCAAGATCGTGACCTATCTCGACGGAGCGGTCCCTGACGCGGACCCCCTGGCTGCCCGCCCGACAGCCTGACGCGGGCGCCCTGGCAGGTTCCGGCCCTTCACCCGTGCCACCAGCCGTATCCGAAATCTCGTAGGAAAGTCATCCCCCGGTAGCTCGGCGTTTCCCCGCCGCGCTGCATGCTGGCGTCGGCGCCGTCGCTGACCCGGTCGCCTGGATGGCGAGGCCGGTCTTGCCCACGCGGGTAAGACCTGCCGTGGGAGGCGGGTCGACTAACGACGGGCCCGGTCGGCGGGCGTGCCTGCCCGGCTGACGTCTTCACCGCACGCGCGTCGGAGGACGCGCAGGACGCACATAAGGCTCAAGACGCTCATGACTAATGGCAATGGTGCTACGGCCATCCGGGCTGGCCAAGATCGCGCGCAGGTGCGTCAGCCGGAGCGTGTCAGCGCGGTTCCTGGCCGGTGTGCGGCCGCTGCGATCATCATCAGCCTGCTGATCATGGTCGGCGCCGACCTGCTGCGCCGAAGCTGGCAGCCACAGGCGCTGATCCTGCCGATGACGGGCCCGCCGTGGGAACTGATGGTCAAGGTGCCCGCCCACGCGGTGATCGCCGCGCTGTGGATCGGCGTCCTGCTCGCGGCGGCCGGGGTCATAGCCGGCCTGGTTACCGCCCGCCGAGGCCAGCCTGTGCCGCTGCGGACCCTGCTCATCGTCGCTGCGGTGATCGTCGCGGTGCTGGTCGTGCTGCCGCCGGTCGGGTCCACAGATTCGCTGGACTACGCCGTCTACGGCCACATCGCCGCGCTCGGGCACAGCCCTTATGTGATGACGCCCGAGCAGTACCGGCACCTGACGCACCTGAGGTACTCCGCACCGCTGGACTACGCGGGTGACCCCAGCTACTACGGTCCGCTTGCGACTGCAGAGCAGTTGCTGGCCGCCAAGTTGGCTGGCAGCTCGCTGGCGAGGACCGTGCTCTGGCTGAAGCTGCTCAACGCGCTCGCTTTCGCCGCAGTAGCGATCTTGATCGACCGCAGGTTCCGCGCCGAGCCGGCGGCCAGGCTGCGGGCCCACCTGATCTGGACCTGTGATCCGCTGCTGATCTGGACCCTCATCGCCTCCGGCCACCTAGACGTCCTCGCCGGAGCGTTCGGCGTGGCCGGATTGCTGCTCATCGACGCGCTGACGGCCAGGCGGGCAGCGGGCCGCCGGGCGTGGGCATGGTCGGCGGTGGCCGGGCTCCTGGTGGGTGCTTCGGCCGACATCAAGGTGGACTACGTGTTGTTCGTGCTGGCCGTCGGCTGGGCGCTGCGGCGCCGGCCTGGCCAGTTGCTGGCGGCCGGTGCCGCCGCGGCGGTCGTGCTGGTGGTCTCGTACGCCGTCGCGGGACTTGTGGCGATCAAGGCACTGACCGGACGCGTGTCGCAGGGGCAGACCTGGGAGTATTACGGAACGATCCTCCACCAGCTGGGCATCAGCCTGAACGCCGCGGTCCCGATCGCCGTCATCCTGATGTTCCCGATGGCTGTGCTGGCCATGGCCAGGCTGCCAGACGGCTTCGTGATCCCGTCGGCCGCGCGAACGGCGCTGGCGCTGAGCCTGGCCTGGCTGCTGCTGTGGCCGCACCAGTACGCCTGGTACAGCGTGATGATCCTCGTCGTGCTGGCGTTCTACCCGGCGTCGCGGCTGGACTGGCTTTCGCTGGCCGCGTTCGCTGCCATCAGTGTCGCCAGCGTTCCGGGCGTGAGCCTGCACTCCCGCGTGCTCGGGCGCGCCTTCAAGGACGTCGACTACCAGTTTCAGGGACACCTCGCGCCGCTCGTGTTGCTCGGCGTCGTGGTAGCTTTTGTGATCTTCTGCGTCAGCCGGCAATGGAACGACCGGCTGGGGGCCTTCGGCGAGGTCGCCTGACGGCCGGCTGCCGGGACCGAGACGTCACGACAGCTTCGGGCCCTCGGCTTGGTCAGGACTGGTGCTCCAGCCGCGCTGGGCCGGCAGGTAGACGGTCTCGCCGCGGTGGTCCTGCGTGACCAGCAGGCCGATGTCCCGCATGGCGGTGAGGTTCTCGTCCAGAACACGGTCCGGCAGCCCCGTCGCGGCGCCAAGCGCACTGCGGCTCGGCTCACGGCCCGAGTACTCCAGGGTCGCTATGGCCTCGTAGATGCCCGCCATGTCGTCGGTCACGCTCTGCATGTCAACGTGCGCGTCAACGCGTGAGTCAGGCGTCCCGCTCATCGCTGCGCCTCCTTCCGTCAGGACCCCTACCCAGGTGCCGCCCTGCGGCACAAACCGGTGGGTCCAGTTGGCCGGCTGGAGGTCATGAGGCCGGTGCGCGCTGGTCGTCCGGGCTGGCCTCCTGCAGGACTCTGCTGGCTCGTTGCACCCGCACCGTGGCGCCCTTCGCGCTGTAATATCCGGCCGCTCGCCCGGCCATCGCCGCCGCCTGGGCGTGGTCGCCGATTAGCAGGAGTGCCTCTGCCGCGTCGAGGCACGCGTCACCCTGGGTAAGCGGCGCCTGCATGCTCTCGCACGTGGCCACCGCCGCCGCGGACAGCGCCCGCGCCCTGCCGGCGTGGCCGTGCCTGGCTGCGACCTTGGCCAGCACCTGCTGGCTCATCGCCTGGGTGATGACGTCGCCGCTGGCCCCGGCTTCGGCCGCACGCAGCGCCCAGCTCTCGGCCTCCGCGTACTGGCCCAGGCTGTAGAGCGCCTGCGCTACCTCGCAGGCCTTCGTCGACCACCAGGAACGCTCGCCCATCTCCTCGAGCATCCGGCAAGACCCGGTAGCGGTGGAGAGCGCCTCGGCGAACTCGCCGGCCTCCATGTGGATCACCCAGTCGTTGTCCAGTGCCAGGCCGACCCGCTCGCCCCGCTCGGTCATCCGCGCCACGTCCAGCGCGTGGACGGCTCGTGCCT
>JASIGS010000081.1 GCA_030052355.1 Streptosporangiaceae bacterium
GGATCGGAAGCTGGGGATCCGATGCAGGGCTGCGGCGCGTGGCCAGGCTTGGCGATGGGTGGCTGGCATCGGCGTACAACACCACTCCCGCCGGCTTCGCTGCAGCTAGGGCACTGCTAGGCGAGATGCTGGCAGCTAGTGGCCGGCCGGTGCGCGGCTTCCCGAACGCACTGGCAACCATGTGGACGTGGGTGGGACAGAAGTCCGGCGCCGAGCGTGTCCTGTCGACGGTTCTCGCGCCGCTGCTTGGGCGGGACTCGCGCAGTCTGCAGGCACAGGTCTGCGTGGGAACAGCCGAACACTGCGCCGAGCTTCTCCGTGCCTACGCCGAAGCCGGCTGTCATCGCGTCTACCTGTGGCCGATCGGTGACGAGTCCACCCAGCTGGCACGCATAGCGTCGGAGGTCGTCCCTCTGCTGTGAGCACGCTGCCCTCGCTTAATGACCAGCGGAAGCCACAGCTGCGCGCTCACTCAAGGTGAGCGATCATGGGATCGAGACCAGCAAGTCAGTGACTTCAACCCCCGGGCTCGCCGACATAACGGGCTGGAGGATGGTGCGGAAGCACCGCGCAAACTCCGCGTCCAGCTCGCCCGATGCCGTCGGGGCTCGCGAGGAGGATTCCGACTTCGAGGACGTCGTCGAACGCACCGCCGCTTCCTCACCGATCGCCCGGCAGTTTCCCGGCGCCTGCCGCCGGCCGGCATTCGACAGGACAGTGCAGCACCGCATCAAAAGGGTTCGCCCCACGAACGTCCCGTTCTGCCGCGGACGGCACGCGTTCACGCTGGCGATGTTGCCGAATTAGAGACGTTCGCCGCAGCACGTGAGTGAGAGACTGCCGCGGTGGACCCGTTCATGCTGCCAGCATTCCCCGAGGGTCTAGGCCCGGCGGTGGGACGAGCGAGCGAAGGGCTCGCGCCCGCGAGGTATTCCACTGGCGGTCGACTGATCCAAGACAGTTACCAACGGCGATGGGGTCGGGTCGTCGTCGATGGAGAGGAGGTGAAGATTCCCTATCGCCACTATCAAGACCCGACGGCGCCGGTTGCTGATCCAGAGGCGGAGTTGGTCCGTCAAGCGTGGCTAACGCGATCGGCGAATGGGCAGGTGCGGCAAGAAGCTGTCCTGGCACTGATCAGAGCTCCCGCTTCCTGGCACATGCCGTACGTGCTTCAGTTGTGTGGCGAGTACGTCATCGAGATCGGTGACGACATTGCCGAGTACACCTCAGGTTCGCTGCCACGAGATCCCTCGATGCTGAATGCTTATAGGCGTTTCTGGCGCGACAACCCGGAGTTCGTCGCACTCACCTATGCACGTGCAGCGAGCTACTGGGATGCGTACTACCGCAGGAGGCTGACGCTGAAGGAGTACCCGCCTCACCTCGCCATGGTCCAGGTCGAGACGCTCGTCAACAGCTAGGGGGCGAACGTCCGCTTCTGGCTCCCTTCTGTGTCAAGAGGCCTTCCGGAGCGGGGTTCTGGGCTTGGTTGTGGCGGGTCCGGGAAGTGACTTGTCCGAAGAGCCGGCGCGGGGATGCGAGCCGGCCGCGCTGGATTTAGAGACGTTTCCCCGGTGTCCTCCCGGACCCGTCCCCGGGAGTGCCGCGCCGGCGGCCACGAGGTCGTCGAGCATGGCGCGGTAGACGAAGTCGGACAGGCGTCGTTTGAGGCAGCGCATGGCTTCGTTCGCGGTCTTGCCGACCGCGACTTTCCGGTCGTATTACCTCTTGCCTTCGGTCGGGTTGCGCAGCTGCACGACGGCCATCATGTGCAGTGTCACCCAAGTTCCGGCACACTCGCTGTACGCCGAGTCACGCATCATCGTCGGTCTGACACTCGGGAACCGTTGTTCTGGCCGGTTCAGAAGGGGAGCGTGGGTGATCCGTTGCCCGCCTATAACTGGATTGTCCGTGAAGGGACGGAACCGCTGCGGGTCTGCCTTTGCACGCCCATCGTCGAACTGCCGATCTCGTCCAGGGTTGACTCTCATGCCTGGGAGCAGCATTCTTGCCCTGGTTCTGGCAGCCATCGAAGGAGAACAGGAGTGCCGCCCGGCCAGCTGTATGACACCATCGGCGCTAGCTACCTTGCGACCAGACGGACCGAGCCGCGGATCGCAGCACGGATCTGGGCGGCGCTTGACGGCGCCCGCACCGTTTTGAATGTCGGCGCCGGTACCGGGTCCTACGAGCCTCCCGACCACCATGTGACCGCGGTGGAGCCATCGGCGGTCATGAGGGCGCAGCGGCCCGCTAGCGCGGCGCTTTGCCTGGCGGCGATGGCGGACAGCCTCCCGTTCGCCGACCAATCCTTCGACGCAGCCATGGCAGTGCTGTCCGACCATCACTGGCCCGATCCGATCGCCGGGCTACGGGAGATGCGGCGGGTGGCCCGCCGGGTGGTGGTGTTTAACTTTGGCGCCGAGCACGCCGGCGAGTTCTGGCTAACCCGCGACTACCTGCCGGAGTTCGCGGAGCTTGCGTCAGGGCACCCAACGATGGCTCAGCGCGCAGACGCGATCGGAGCAAGGCTCGAACCGGTGCCGGTCCCGTGGGATTGCGCGGACGGGTTCTTTCACGCGTACTGGCGCCGACCGGAGCAGTACCTGCGCCCGGAGGTCCGCCGGGGCATCTCAATCTTCACCGTGATCGGAGCGCAGGCCGAGCAGCGGGTGGTGCACGCCCTCAGTCTGGACCTGGCCTCCGGCCGGTGGGCTGCCCGCAACCGCGATATCACCGGCCTGGCCGAAGCCGAACTGGGCGCCCGGCTGCTGATCGCCTGAGCCAGCGGCCGGCCGGGTTCCCGGCCGGACGGGCCCGGCCTGGGGCTGGCTGGCGTGCTGTGTGGTCGCCCTCGCCGCCGACGATGTGCTGGCGGCAGGCGCCCCGCCGCGAGCACGCCGAGCGGGACCGGGCGCGTCGGCGCGCCCTGGATTCCCCCGAGCCGCAGCCGCGGGGCGCGGCAGCCGCGGAGGACGGCAAGCGCCTCCGCCAGCACGCGCGCGGTGAATGCCAGCCAGGTGCCGTCCCTGACCAATGCCAGCACCAGGCCGGCCTCATCCCGGCTGGACGGTGGAGTCACGATCTGGTGCGAGCCGGGCAGGCGGGGCAGCGGCGAGCTCGCGAGCTCCTACGGCAGCACCGGCGGGCCGACCACCAAGGCGACCACGGCCGCCACCCGGCCGGCACCGGGCGCGCACGTACCGCCGCGCCGCGCGCGTCGGTATGGTGCCTCGAGCCTGCCGTCCCGGCGGCGCGCCGAGCTACCATCGCGCGGGCACCGCGGGCCTAGTAGACGTCACGCGGTCCCCCGCGGGCCGGCACCGGGCGAGCGTCATGTGCAGTCACTGGAGTCTGGCGCTAGGTCGGCCCGCAACTGCCCGCGCCCTGAACCCGTGATTCGGTAACAGGGACAGACGGTGACGGCTGGGCAAGGTACGGGTTGCCACCCGCCGTTGTCGCACCTGGAGCCAGCCGATGGCAGCTCGCCCGGCTTACGAGCCGTTGCCGGAAGCCGGCGGCGGTGACGCGGGTGGCGATCCTGACGGGGCGACCGCGACGTCCGGCGACTGCCCATGCGCGAACGGGATGATCCCGCCGTCGACCCTGCCGTTATTGCAGGCCAGGAACCCGGCCTCGTAGGACAAGTGCTGGTGTCTCACCGACGGGCACTTGGTGGAGGACCTGATTTTCGGAGCGCTCTCGAGAGTCTGGATCGTCGTTGAGGTTTCCCTGCCGGTCGGGGTTCGGGAAGTTGGGCACGCCGTTGGCGCGCATGCATTCGGCGAAGGCCAGTCTCTGGGCGTAGGTCGCGCCCGGCGCGAAAGTGCCCATCTCCGTGGGGGACCCGCTGCAGGCCGCGACCAGCAGGGCGTCCCGCCAGGGCGGTCAGCGTCCGCCCGCAGCCGTCGCGGCCGGCTAGTCCGGCCCCGCGGGCCGGCCGGCCCTTCCGTCATTCATGTCAGCCATGTCCCTGGTGTCCTTCGTCATGCCGATCTTCGAGCGGGGTGGCCGGGTGCGGCATCGCATGACTGGAGCCAGCCGGTGATGGCTGACCCCGGTTACGACCCGTTGCCGGAACCCGGTGGCGGTGAAATGCCGGTCCCGGACTGCCCGGGCGCGAAGTCGGGCGGGATGTACCCGCCGGTCACCTTGCCGCCGTTGCAGGCCAGGAACGCGGCCTCGTAGGACGGGGTCCTGGTACTGAGGTCGCCGACCTGTATTGCTGAGGTGACGGGCTGCCAGCTGACGCCGCCGCCGTCGTTCACGTTCGATGCCAGGACGGGGTCGGGGAAGTTGGCGATGCCGTGCGCGCGCATGCAGTTGGCGGCCTGCACGGCGTTGCGGAGGTTCTGCTCGGTGATCTGCTGGATCTGGCTCATGGTCAGCCCGGTGCCCGCGTTCGGGAGCACTGACCGGCACTGGAATAGGACGTTCATTTCCGGGGAGACCTGGCCGTTGACTGGCTTCCCCGAATCCTCGAGAGCCCGGAACGCGGGGTTGTTGTTGTTGAAGTTTCCCTGCCGGTCGGGGTTCGGGAAGTTGGGCACGCCGTTGGCGCGCATGCACTTGGCGAAGGCCAGTGTCTGGGCGTAGGTCGCGCCGGGCGCGAAGGTGTCGGTCTGGGCCGGGGACCCGCTGCAGGCCGCGGCCAAAAGAGCGGTCCCGGCCAGGGCGGCGGCAAGCGCGCCCGCCCGCAGCCATCGCAGCCGTCGCGGCCGGCCGGACCGGCAACGCGGCCCGGAGCTTTCCTTATTCATGTCATCCAAGGCCGTGTGGCCTCCATCGCCTCCATCTGCGAGCGACGTCTGCGCGCGGGGTTGTGGTCATAGGGACCACAGGGCCTGGGTCGGGGAAAGGCGG
>JASIGS010000678.1 GCA_030052355.1 Streptosporangiaceae bacterium
CCGAAAACCCGGACGTTAAGCTCTGTGTTACTGGTGGGACGGATGAGAGAGGAAGCGACATGAGTGGTCGGGTAGCGGGCAAGGTGGCTCTGGTGACCGGGGCTGCCAGGGGCCAGGGACGCGCGGACGCGGTGCGGCTCGCCGAAGAGGGCGCCGACGTGATCGTGGTGGACGTGTGCGCGCCGCTGCCAAGTGTCCCGTACGACTCGGCCACGCCCGAGGACCTCGCCGAGACCGTCCGCCAGGCAGAGAAGACCGGGCGCCGCGTGGTCTCCGGCATCGTCGACATCCGCGACTTCGATGACCTGCGCGTGATCGTCGACGACGCGGTCGGCCAGCTCGGCCGGCTGGACATCATCGTGGCTAATGCCGGGATCTGCGTCCCGAAGGCGTGGGATCAGGTGACCCAGCAGATCTTCCAGGACACGATCAGCACGAACATCACCGGCACGTGGAACACCGTGATGGCCGGGGCGCCGCACCTGGTGAAGGCCGGCGGCGGGTCGGTCATCCTCATCAGCTCGGCCGCGGGCCTGAAGGTGCAGCCGTTCATGGTGCCGTACACCACCAGCAAGTTCGCCGTGCGCGGCATGGCCAAGGCGTTTGCCGCCGAGCTCGGCAAGCACAACATCCGGGTGAACAGCGTGCACCCGACCGGCGTGAACACGCCGATGGGCTCCGGCAGCATGGCAACCGAGATCATGGCAGCGATCGCCAGCTACGACCGCCTCGCCCCCATGTTCATGAACATGATGCCGGTGGACATCACCGAGCCCGAGGACGTCGCCGACACCGTCCTGTTCCTCGCCAGCGACGAGTCGAAGTTCATCACCGCGCACGAGCTGGCGCCGGACGCGGGCGTCACCGAGTTCTGAGATTCGGAGCAGTGGTTCGGGCGATAATCCGATCATGCTGATCGGTGCCGGGCTCGACGCCCGCCTTGGCCTGTCGTTCGGGGAACTCACTGATGTCGCGGCCGAGGCGTACCGCCTCGGGTTCGAGAGCCTGTGGACCCCGGCGGGGGGAGTGCCGGACGCGTTCCACGTCTGCGCGGCCTGGTCGGACGCCACCGGCCTGCGGACGGGCATCTCCGTCGTCCCCGCCGCCCGGATGTGGACGCCGCTGGCACTCGCGGCGCAGGCGGGCACGCTCGCGCAGCTTTCCGGCGGCAGCTTCGTGCTTGGCATGGGAACGGGCGGCTACGGGCCAGGTTTCTGGCAGTCTCTCGGCCTGCCGGACCGGCCGATCGCCGTGATGCGCAGCTACGTCAGCGCGGTGCGCGGCCTGCTGGCCGGCGAGATGGTCACGTCGGACGGGCTGACCCCGGGCGCCAGCACCATGTCTCTCGGAGCAACCGGGCTACCACACGTTCCCCTCTACCTGGCGGCCCTCGGCCCGCAGATGCTCAGGCTTGCCGGGGAGGTGGCGGACGGGGCGCTGCTCAACTGGGCGACCCCGGAGCGCATCGCCGCCAGCCGGTCGTTTGTGGATGTCGGCTCCGAGCGGGCGGGACGGCAGGCCGGCGCGGTACCGCTGACCATGTACATCCGCGTCTGCGTGGACGACGACGTCGCGGCGGCCCGGCGGGCGTTCGCCGGCCAGGTGCTCGGCTACGCGATGGGCAGGCCCGGGATCCCGGTAACGGCCGGGTACCGGGGCATGTTCGGCCAGATGGGGTTCGGTGGCGTGCTCGCCGAACTGGAGGAACGCCGCGAATCAGGCGCGTCGATCGCGGAACTGGCGGACGCCACGCCGGATGAGTTGCTGCGTGCCGTCGGCTACTACGGGCCGGCCACGGGCGCGCCCGAGGCCTACGCGCGGCTGTCCGCCGGGCTGGACGAGACCATCGTCCGGATCATCACGGCGCGGCCGGGACCCGAGCCGGTCGTCGAGGCGATGACCGCGCTGACCCCGGATGCGATCAGGGCGGCCGGCTAGCCGGTCAGCCGGGCGGGACCAAGGGGCCGCCAACGGGTGACCATCGTCCGTACCGGCCAAGAGGGCGCGGGCGCACGCTGGCTGGGACGTACTCCCGGCACTTCGGCGGTAAGCGATGTCCGAGCATCTGCACCCGAGCTCTGTTGCCGACCTCGCGCTGGCCCCGGTCCTCATCGGCATCGAGCGCAACCTCGCCCGGCTGCGCGAGAGCAAGGACCTGCAGTTCGAGCTCGCGGTCGAGCTGAACGACGACGACAGCTTCTACGGCACGCCCCGCGACCGAGCCGGCCGCCTCCAGCGGTGCGCGATCCGGGGGGTAGACCTGCACGGCTGGCACGTCACGCCGACCGGCGACCTGCACGGCCTGGCCGTGTCCCACGGCGGGTACACGGTGTCTCTTATGCTCGGCGAGCGGCTCACCAGCTACGTTCAGGCACCGTAGCTGACCCGTCCAGTGACATCCCGGGCAAGCAGGCAGAGGCGTGCACTTGACCGGTTCTTGGTGCTCCCTGTGTGCAAACCACGCGTTTCAGCCAGTATCCTTCGGTTCAATTCTGGGCATCTGCACAGACGACAGGACCTGGACGAGGCGACCGGGCGCGCGCTGGCGTCTAACTGAGCGTGATGACACCGACAGGCCGCGACAATTACCAGCAGGGGGATTGCGGCCGATGATCCGCGATGAGCCGGGGACGGCTTATCCAGGCGATCCGGACGCCCCAGGCGATCTGGAGGCTCCAGGCGATCTGGATGCTCCGGCCGATCATCTGTACGCCCCGCCCAGCGCCCCGCCTGGACCTCCCGCCGCGGCCGACCGCTATCGCGTGATCATGCGGACGGCGGTCCGCATCGGGCACCGCGTGATCACCAGTGCGGTCCTGCAGGGCCTCGTGGCGCTGGCGATCTACCTCGCGGTCTGGCTGACCTACTGGCCGGTCAAGCCGCTGTTTCAAGACCCGACGGTGCCGCGGCTGTCCCTGTCCAGCATGGATCCGGCCTTCTTCGTGTGGATGCTGCGCTGGTGGCCGTACGCGATCGCGCACCACATCAACCCGCTGTACAGCACCCAGTTTCGTGCCCCGGCCGGCTTCGGCCTGACCTGGATCAGCTCGATCCCCGCGCTCGGCGTGCTCGCCGCCCCGCTGACCGAGACGGTGGGCCCGGTCGCGTCGTTCAACCTGCTGACCGTCCTCGCGATGCCGCTGACGGCCTGGGCGGCGTTCGTCTTCTGCCGCCGGCTCACCCGGCGGTTCGGGCCATCCCTGATCGGCGGTGCCGTCTTCGGGTTCTCCGTCTTCGAGATGAACCACAGCGCCGTCGGGGACCTGGACCTCACCTACAGCCTGATGCTGCCGATCATCGGCTACCTGGTGGTGGCGTGGTGGGACGGCGGAATCGGCCGCGTCACGTTCGTCGTGCTGGCGGGCCTGGCGCTCGCGGTCCAGCTCTACCTGTTCCTCGAGACCTTCGCGGACCTGACCGCGCTGCTCGTCCTGGCGCTGATCATTGGGTTCCCACTGGCGCGGCGGTCCTTCTGGCCGAAGATCGCGCGGCTGGCCGCGCTGCTCGGCATCGCCTACGTCATCGCTCTCGCGCTCGGGTCGCCCTTCCTGTACACGGCGCTGACGCACGTTCCGAAGACCTTCGTGGTTCACGGGCGCGGGCTTGACCCGGAAGGCCTGCGGCCCTACCTCGCGATCTTCCTGGTCGCCGCGGCCCTGGCCGTGCTGCGGTGGTGGAGCAGGCTGACCTGGTTCCTGATGTTGATGGTGGTCATCATCCTCGCGGCCGCGCTCGGGCCGACGCTAACGGTCGACCGGCACCTGTACGGCAACCTGCCGTGGGCGGGGGCCTGGAACCTGCCCTTCCTGCGCAGCGCCTTCCCTGACCGGCTGATCCAGTTCGCCTTCCTCGTCCTCGGGGTGATGATCGCTCTTCTCCTGGCCGCGCCGGCCGGGAGGACGTGGCGGCTCTGGGCCCGGATACTGCTGGAGGCGCGCTGGGCGCTGGCAGGGCTCGTTGTCTGGACCATGGTCGTCAACGCGCCCGTCAACATCCCTGGCCGCCCGGCCCCGGTGCCCTACCCGGGGGTGCCGGCGTTCATCTCCGCCGGCCAGTACCGCCACTCCCTGACACCAGGTGAGACCGTGGTCGTGCTGTCCAACGTCGGCAACGCCGGCATGCTCTGGCAGGCAGAAGCTAACTTCTACTTCCGGATAGTCGGCGGCTATGTCGGCATCCCCTACCCCCCGTACGGTGACCTGCCGACTCAGGTCCATGTACTGACGGAGAACACGCCAGCGACCACCGCGAAACACGTCGAGATCTTCAAGAAGTTTGTCATCGACGCGCACGTCGGCGCGATCCTCGTCGACGTGAGCTACAAGCCGTGGTGGGTGAAGTTCCTCTCGGAAATGGGCCTCCGCGGCCACCTCGTCGGCGGTGTGATCGTCTACCCCACCCACGGTTGCAGCGCCTGCCAGGTCCCAGGGCACCACCACCACCACCACCGGCGCTGAGACGTCCGTTCGCCGGCCTCACATCTAACACGCCGGACCTGCCGGGGGCCAGTGGAAGAGCGCTTCGAGACCAGGCAGCTGCCGGCCGACCCAGACGTGGTCGCGCCCGACGGCTCGGACGTGCGCGTCCTGCTGGGACTGGCGGGAGGCAGCATGGCCCACTTTGAGCTGGCCGCTGGCCGGGCATCCCGCGCGGTGGCGCACCGGCACGTCGGCGAGCTCTG
>JASIGS010000679.1 GCA_030052355.1 Streptosporangiaceae bacterium
ACGAGCGGGGTCGACGCAGCGCTGCAGACCACCGGCGAGATCACCGGGACGGTCAGCGGCCAGGCGGGCGGCGCTGTGAGCGGCGCGTGCGTCACCGCCTACCCGGATGTTTCTGGTTCGTACCCCATCCTGGCCGTCACCCGGCGCGATGGCGGCTACTCGCTGATCGACCTGCAGCCGGGGCGCTACGTCGTCGAGTTCTCGTCCGGCTGCGGCGCGACCGGCTACCAGGCGCAGTGGTGGCAAGACGCGAGTTCGGCGTCGAACGCCACCGTCATCACGGTGTCGGCCACCCAGGTCGTCACCGGCGTCAGCGCGACGCTCAGCCGGTAAGACGGCAACACCCGGACCGATGACCCATGGGCCAGGTTGTCTTGACGAACTGCGGTCTCACGATTACAAGAAGCTATAGCCGCCCGGCACCAGCCACATCTCCGGATCACCCGCAGGTCCGGCCCGCAGATCGACAGGAGCACTCGCGATGACGCCACGCTCCGCCCGGGCCTGCGCTCGTAGCAGCGCAGCAGGCAGCCATGCCCGCGGCATGCCAGTCCTGGCCCGGACACTCCGTGTAATTGCCGCTTTCGCCGCGCTGCTTGCCGGCGCCGCCGTTGGTTTCCTCCCCGCTGCCAGCGCGGCGGCCCACGCCGCGTCCAGCCAGGTAACGATCTCTGCCCGAGGTAGCATCACGCAGTCGCCGTCCACCGCGCCGTCCGGCGCGACACTGCGGACAGTGCCGGACGCCGTCGACGGAAGCCTGCCCGACGCCGCGATCACCGGGCGCGTGCTCGGCGCGACCGGACTCCCGCTGGCCGGCGCGTGCATCACGGTGACCGGACAGCACACGGTCGCCTTCAGCCGAGCTGACGGTACCGGGACGTTCCGCGTGTCCGGACTGCGGGCGGGCTCCTACGAGGCAGGCGTCGCGGACTGCACGAGCAAGAAACGCGGCCTGAGCCGCTGGTACGGCGGCGGATTCAGCGCCGCAGGCGTAGCCCACGTGCTAGTCCTGCCTGGCCGCACCAGCGACCTGGGGGCTGTCCGGCTACTGCCCGCCCGCCCCGAGGCCACGGTTCGCGCCGCCGCGGCATCGGACTCGACGATCTCGGGCACGGTGCGGAGCGCTGCTTCCGGTAAGCCGCTCAGCGGGGTCTGCGTCATCGCCTCGTCGAGCACTGACATCCTCGCCGAGATCACCAACAACAACGGCCGTTACTACGTCGGCCCGAGCGTCGGGTACAAGGTAGAGGTCTCGTTCAGCGTCGGCTGCGGGAACAACGACAACTACGCGCCGCAGTGGTGGAAGTACTCGGCGACCCAGGCGAAGGCGACCTTCCTGACCGGAACCGCCCGGCATCACGTGACCGGCATCGACGCCAGGCTGGTCCGCGGCGGCGAGATCTCCGGTACGGTCCGGCTGGGCAGCGCCAAGGGCGCGGCCTTGCGCGGGATCTGCGTGGAGGTCTCCGGCGCCGACGAGCTGGCGACAATGGGGCCCACGGTGACCAGCTCGGGCGGCAAGTACCTGGTGAAGGGACTCGCCACCGGCGTATACCAGCTGACGTTTACCCCGGGCTGCGGCAACAACAGCAACTACCTCCCCCTGACGTATCCACGCAGCATCCGGGTGACCGTGGGCAAGACGACCCAGGGCGTGAACGCCGTGATGCAGCCGGCCGGCATCATCAGCGGCACCGTCACGTCGGCCGCGACCTCAGCACCGCTGCAAGGCATCTGTGTCAACGTTTACGCCGCGAACGGCTTCGTCACGGACGACGACTTGGCCATCATCACGGACGACGACGGCGGCTACCAGATCGCGGGGGTGCCGCCCGGTAGCTACCGTGTCTACTTTTTCGGCTGCAGCAACTCCGCGAGCTACGCGCCGCAGTTCTACGACGGCCAGGCGGACCTCGAGGCCGGCAAGCTGGTCAGGGTCGCCCTCGGCCAGACTAGGTCAGGAATCGACGCCAGGATGGAGCCCGGCGCCACGATCAGCGGCACAGTCACCGACTCAGCCGGGGCGGACCTGCTCTACGTGTGCATGTATCCGATCACTCCGCAGAGCCTGACCGGACCTGGCGCCGGGCCGGGCACCCAGGTCAGCATCGACGGAGACAACGCGACGGCGTCCTCGAACGCAAACGGCACCTACACGATCACCAACCTTGCCCCCGGACCTTACTACGTGGGGTTCTCGAGTTGCCTCGGCAGCAATCTGGCGCAGCAGTGGTATCCGGCATCTGCGGACATCACGTCTGCCAGCCTCGTGTCGACCCGCGCCGGAACTGTGACGAGCGGAATCGACGTGGCCATGCCCACCGGCGGCGTCATCACCGGCACCGTCAGGAACGGAGCGGGCAAGCTGGTGCCGAATTTCTGCGTGGACGCCTCAAGCGTGAGCGACCCGGCGCTGATCCAGGCCACCGGGCCGCCTGCCACTTACCCGCCGACGAACATGAACGGTCAGTACCAGATCAACCAGCTCGCTACCGGCGACTACAACGTCGAGTTCGTCCCGTGCGCCGGCGGCGGGTACGCGAACCAGTGGTTCCGCGGCAAACCGACGGAGGCGTCCGCGACGGTCGTCAAGGTGACAGCGGGGAAGGTCACGTCGGACGTCAACGCGGTGCTGCGTCCAGGTCAGCCGGTCTCTGGGACGGTGAGATCGGGCGTGACCAACAAGCCCATAGCCGGGCTGTGCGTGCGCGCGACCGACTCGGCCGGCAATGAGGTCGCAGAGGTGCAAACGAACTGGGCGGGTCAGTACACCCTCGACGAGATGGCGGCTGGCACCTACACACTTGAGTTCTTCGACTGCAACCAGCTGTCTCCGGCCCTCGCGCCGGTCGCCAGGGATTTCGTGGTCGTTAGCGCCACCAAGCCGACCACCGGGATCAACGCTGTGCTGCGGTCCGGCGGATCGATCGCCGGCACCGTCTCGGGAGCGGCGCCCGGCGGTGGCGCGACGGCACGCGAGCCTGGCATCTGCGTCGTGGCAACTCGGGTGGGCGGCTACGGCGCGGACACCGTGGCCCTCACCGGTGCTACGGGCGCCTACCACTTCACCGCGGTGGCCCCTGGCAGATACAGCCTGCTGTTCACCCCTGACTGTCTGACAGCCGATGAGGCACTGGCGCCGCAGCCGTATCCGCGTGTAGTTACGGTTACGGCCAAGACTGATCTCACCGGGGTGGACGTGACGCTGGCGTCCGACGGGCAGATCACCGGCACCGTCACCGGTGCGGCGTCGGAGGGCATCGCCGGGATCTGCGTCACTGCGCAG
>JASIGS010000680.1 GCA_030052355.1 Streptosporangiaceae bacterium
AGGTCGATGGCGGCGAGCACCGCGTAGATCTCGGCGGTGCCGATCCGGACGCCGTGCCGGTTCAGCGTCGCGTCGGAGCGGCCGAGCACGAAGCAGCCGCCGCGGGCGTTGACGCGGAAGAAGTCGCCGTGCCGCCACACGCCAGGGAAGTCGGCGAAGTAGGACTCGCGGTAGCGGGAGCCGTCATCATCGCGCCACAGCCGGATCGGCATGGACGGCATCGGCTGCGTGACCACGAGCTCACCGACCTCGTCGACCACGCTCTCGCCGCGCGCGTTGAACGCACGCACCGCCGCGCCCAGGTGCGGGGCCTGGATCTCGCCCGCATAGACCGGCTGGGTGGGAACGCCGCCGACCAGGCCGGTGCACATGTCGGTGCCGCCGCTGCCGGTGGCGACCCAGACGTCGGACTTGACGTTCTCGTAGAACCAGGCGGTGCAGTCAGCCGAGACCGGGGACCCGGCAGGCATGATCGCGCGCAGGCTGGGCAGCTCGAATTCGTCCTTGGGCACCACGCCTGCCTTGATCATGAGGTCGACGTAGGACGGACTGGCACCGAAGAAGCTCACGTCGGCATCGCGGGCCAGCCGCCACAGCGCGTCCGGTCCCGGATAGCTGGGGTTGCCGTCGTAGAGCACCGGGTGCACGCCGATCAGCAGCGAGCTGACGAGGAAGTTCCACATCATCCAGCCGGTCGTGGTGAAGAAGAACATCCGCTCGCCAGGCCGCAGGTCCATGTGCAGGACCTGCAGCTTGAGCTGCTCGAGGAGGACCCCGCCGTGCGAGTGCATGATCGCCTTGGGCAGGCCGGTGGTTCCGGACGAGAACAAGATCCACAGCGGGTGGCCGAACGGGACCTGCTCGAAGCTGAACTCACTGGCCGGGATGGGCCGGTGGCTGAGCAGGTCCGGCCAGCTGAGGGCGTCGTCTGCAGGCGGCCGGGCCTGCGAGTCGAAGCCGGGCACGTGCACGACGTGCCTGAGGCCAGGCAGTCCGCCGATGATCTCGCGGAGTTCCTTGCTGCGGTCGTAGGCCCGCCCGCCGTAGTGGTAGCCGTACGCACAGAACAGCACCTTCGGCTCGAGCTGGCGGAACCGGTCGAGCGCGCCGCGCCAGCCGAAGTCGGGCGAGCAGCTCGCCCACACCGCGCCGATGCTGGCCGTGGCGAGCAGCGCGATGACGGCCTGCGGGGCGTTCGGCAGGTAGGCGGCGACCCGGTCGCCCGGCGTCACGCCGAGCTCGCGCAGCCTGGTGGCAAGTATCCGCACCGAGCCAGCCAGCTCTTCCCAGTCGAGTCCGGCGAGCGGTGCTGACTCGCTGGCGTACAGCAGGGCGTTCCCGCCCTGTGCCTCGTGGCGCAGCGCGTGCTGCGCGTAGTTCAGCCTTGCTCCGGGGAACCATTCGGCGCCGGGCATCTGCTTGCTGCCGAGCACCTTGTCCGGCTGCGCCGACGCCTCGACGCCGCAGTAGTCCCAGATCGCCTGCCAGAAGCCTTCGATGTCGGTCACGGACCAGTCCCACAGCGCCCGGTAGCCGTCGAAGCGCAGCCCGCGCTGCGCTGCCAGCCAGGCCGTGAACGCGGTCAGGTTCGACGCGGCGATCCGTTCGGCGCTCGGCGTCCACAGCAGGTCGCCCTCTGCGGCCGTGGTCCTCATCTCCCCTTCGGTGGTTCCGCCTCCCGCTACACGGACGTTGACACACGCCCGGCAGGGGCGCAAAGGGCATCTTTCGCCAGACGAAAGCCCGGTAAGCACCGGCGCCGATCGACCGCGCGCGTCGCCTCCAGAGGCTCGTGTGCCGACTCGTTCCCCTTCATAATCGTGAGATGAGCACGGGCGCGGCCGGAGCCTTCGGGTCACTACTCTCCGCGCCGGATTTTGCCGCCATCACCAGCGTGGGATTCCACCCGGTCGGCACCGTGCAAGGGGCGGCCGTGGTCCATCTCGGCTACGTCAGTCGCGGCGGAAAGTGCTCGAGCAAACGCTCGAGCACCGCGCCGACCGACTTGGCTGCCGACACGAGTGGGCCGTTCAACCTGCTGCTCAGGAAGCGGTACGGGGTGCGCCACCAGGCGCTGTCCCGGGCGATCGAGGAATGCCGGGCGCTCGGCGGGGACGGCATCGTCGGGTTGAGCCTGCGAGTCGCGCCGTTCCCCGCGGGCGGAACGGCGTTCACCGTGCAGGGGGTCGCCGTGCGGGCGCGCACCGATGTCCGCCCGGCCGCGCTGTTCACCTCGCACGTGTCTGCGCCGGAATTCGCCAGGCTGCTGCGCTCTGGCTGGGTTCCCACCACGCTGGTCTTCGGCATCGCGCTGGGGGCCCGGCACCATGACCTGCGCACCCGCGAAGAGATGCGGCGGACGGCCACGGGCGAGGTGCGGAGCTACACCAGACTGATCAATGACACCCGCCGGGACGCGCGGAGTGAGCTACAGAAGGCGGTCGCGGGCCAGGGGGCGGACGGCGTCGTCGTCGCCGAGATGACGCTGCACCTCGGCGAGCGGGAATGTCCGGCTGAAGAGGGTGCTCACGATCTCGTGGCTGAGGCCGCGATCCTCGGCACCACGGTCGTCGCCTTCGAGCGGCCGCCCGCCACGGGCCCTGCTCCGCTGACCATCATGCGCCTGGATTCCGCGGCGGCGGCCGCACCGGCCACCGGTGACGCGAGCCTGAGCCCCGACAGCGAACCGGAGGCCGAGCCCGAGGGCGGGTTCCTTGACCGCATCGTGGCGAGCTGGTCTGCCCGGGCCGCATCTCGAAGCAGGCTGTCTTCCAGCGACTCGGCCGGCATCTCGAAGAAGGCGGACTAGCTCGGCCGCTGCGCCCCGTCGCATGACACTATCGGCGTCAGTCAGTCTTGAATTCTGCGAAACTTTGCCACGCCGGGCGGCATGCAGAACGCCGGTGGTTGGTTTAGCCACCATGCATGGCGGTTCGCTACCCTGGTGTTCGTGCCCCCTCATTCGTCCGCGGGTCTCGCGGAACCCGAATACGAGGACGCCGAGTTCCGGCCCTGGGGAGCCGTGCTGCGCCCGCCGAGACTCTTGCTGACGCTGCTTGGAGACTACTGGTGGCAGCGCACCGAGTCGCTGCCCTCCGCTGCCCTGGTCGCGCTGCTCGCCGAGTTCGGCGTGAGCGACTCCGCGGCCCGCGCCGCGCTCAGCCGCCTGGCCAGGAACCAGCTGCTGGTGACGTCCAAGGTCGGCCGGCGTACGTACGTGCGGCTCAGCGACCGGGCCGGGCAGATCCTGGACGAGGGCGCCAGCCACATCTTCTCGTTCGGGCTCGGCGTGCAGCCGTGGGACCGGACGTGGAGCATCGTGGCGTTCTCCATCCCCGAGCACAACAGGGCGGCGCGCGACGCCCTGCGCAAAGAACTCCGCTGGCTCGGGTTCGCGCCGCTGTATGACGGCCTGTGGGTCTCGCCGCGCGATCACGCGGCCGAGGTGGTCGGGCAGCTCGCGGCGCTCGGCATCACGACCGCGACCGCGTTCCGCGCGACGGCCGTGCCCGGTACCGGCGCGGCGGG
>JASIGS010000681.1 GCA_030052355.1 Streptosporangiaceae bacterium
GGACATGACGATCCGCCATCTGCTCACGCACACGTCCGGCATCGGGCACTGGCACGACATGCCAGAGATCGACATCTACGCCGCGACGGACCCGGCCGACCAGTTCGGCGTCATCAAGCGCACGCCCCTGGTCGGCGTGCCGGGGGAGCGCTGGTACTACAGCTCCCTCGGTTACTTCCTGCTCGCACACATCGTGCAGCGAGCGGCAGATCGCCCGTACGCCACGTTCCTGGCCGAGGAGATTTTCGCGCCGCTCGGCATGACCGCGACCTTCGCCGGCAACGGGAAGGGCGAGCCGCGGCTCGCGGTGGGCTACGCGGACGGCGAGCCCGCGAGATCGTTTGAGCTTGACCGCACCGGGATGGGCGCGGGTGATGTGTGGTCTACCACCGGGGACATGGCGCGGTGGGACACCGCCGTGCTGAGGCGGCGGTTGCTCAGCACCGCAGGCTGGGATTCCTCGCTCGCCACCCAGGCGCGAATCGAGGATCCCGCAGCCAGGGAAGGCCCGATTCGCATCGACGGATACGGCTACGGATGGATGACAGGTGCCCTGGCTGAGTCCGGCCTGCGCGTATACCTGCACTCCGGCGGCAACGCTGGTTTCCTGACCGGGAACCTGCTGATCCCGGATCGGGACGCGTGCCTCGTCATTCTGTGCAACGACGAGAGCGCTGACGTCGTGGGGCTGGCCGCCGAAGTCCTCGCAGCTAACCTGCCGTAGCTGGCCGCGGTGCTAGCGGCGCATGTCGATGGCGTTGATGCGGACGGGGTTGATCATTATCGCGACACGCGACTCGCCAGGCTGGTCGCGCGTGCTGAGGTCGGCGTTGTACTTCGCGCCGACCTTGTTGGCGTAGGAGTAGTCGTCGTCCGGCGTGATCTCCGCGTCGCCGCGGATCTCCAGGTACCGGTACGGGCCGGCCGGGTCGAGGATGAACAGGTTTACCGCCCGGTTGGCCAGCAGGTTCTTGGTCTTCTGCCTGCTGGTGTTCAGCGACAGGCCGATCTTGTCTCCTTCGGCCAGGAACCAGACTTCGGACAGCTGAGGGCGGCCGTCCGGTCCGACGGTCGCGAGGGTGGCGCACGGCGTCTCGAGCAGGTCGCGGTGCGAGTCGGGAATCGCTGGCATGAGCCGTCCTTCCTGGAGGTTCGCGGCGTGACGCATTGTGAGGCAAAGCCTACTGATCCGGGTTTCGAAGATCGCCTCTGGAACCGAGTCCATGATGTGGAATGTGTGAGACGCGCGCGTCTGGAGAGGAAACCACGATGGCCCAGCGCGAGGTAACCAGGAAGTGGACGGCGGACGATGTCGGCGACCAGCACGGCCGGATAGCGGTCGTCACCGGGGCGACGTCGGGCCTCGGCCTGCAGACCGCGAAGGTGCTTGCCGAACACGGGTCGGCGGTCGTCGTAGCCGGACGCGATCCGGGCAAGGCGACAGCCGCCGCGGACGTGATCCGGTCCGCGGCTCCGGGCGCACAGGTGGAGACGGCGGAGCTCGACCTGGCGTCGCTGGAGTCGGTGCGGAAGGCGGCCGCGGACCTGACGGCGAGGTTCCCGCGGCTGGACCTGCTGATCAATAACGCAGGCGTGATGATGTCGCCGTACGGGCTCACCGCGGACGGGTTCGAGCTGCAGGTCGGGACCAACCACCTCGGCCACTTCGCGCTGACCGGCCTGTTGCTGCCCGCGCTGCTCGGTGTGCGCGGGTCGCGGGTGGTGACGGTCAGCAGCAACGGTCACCGGGCGGGGCGGATGGACTTCGACAACCTGCTGTCGAGCCGCCATTACTCACGGACGGGCGCGTACGGGCGTTCCAAGCTCGCGAACCTGATGTTCACCTACGAACTGCAGCGCAGGCTGTCAGCGGCGGGAGCGAACACGATCGCGCTCGCCGCGCACCCGGGGACGGCCAGGACCGACCTGACGCGGCACCTGACGCCGCTGGCAAACACCGTGATGGCGCCGAGGCTCGCCGCGCTGAATTCCTGGTGGGTGCAGGACGCCGCGGCGGGCGCGCTGCCGACGCTGCGCGCCGCGACCGACCCGGCCGCGATCGGCGGCACCTACTACGGGCCGGACGGCTTCCTCCAGCTCACCGGCTACCCCGTCGTCGTCCGGTCGAGCGCCAGGTCACACAACGGCGAGGTGCAGCGCAGGCTGTGGGCCGAATCTGAGCGGCTCACCGGCGTGAGCTACCCCGTCTGACCGGCATGCAGACTGGGCAGGGGCCGGGGGGTGCGCTGAGCCTTCGCGGCACACTGGCTAGGGTGAACGACACATGAACGGAAACGGCCTGGCCCGGCGCATCGGCGTCATGGGCGGCACATTCGACCCGATCCATCACGGTCACCTGGTGGCGGCGAGCGAGGTGGCCGACTTCTTCAGCCTGGACGAGGTCATCTTCGTGCCGACCGGGCAGCCGTGGCAGAAGGACGACAGGAAGGTCTCGGCGGCCGAGGACCGCTACCTGATGACGGTGATCGCGACGGCCGCGAACCCGCGGTTCTCGGTGAGCCGCGTCGACATCGACAGGCCGGGCGAGACCTACACCATCGACAC
>JASIGS010000682.1 GCA_030052355.1 Streptosporangiaceae bacterium
TCGGGCTCGACCAGGTAGCCGGTGGCGTTCGCCCGGTCCGCGACGATCTCGGCCAGGTCCCGGTCGAGGTAGTGGGCGGCGGTGCCGTCGTCGCAGGCGATGCCCGGCGGCAGGGTGCCGTCAGCGACCAGGGACCTGAATGCCGGACGGCGGGTGGGTTCGCCGCTGTAGTGCGGGCAGTAGCTGCCTGGCAGCAGGCCGAGGCCCGCGGTGAACGGGCGCAGTTCCCGGCCGAACGAGTCCGTGGTGCCGCCGTCGAACCAGCAGATGGCACCGGCGCTCACACCGGACAGCACGACGCCCGCCTCCCAGGCACGCCGCATGATCAGGTCCACGCCGTGCACCTGCCAGACGGCCACCATGTTGGCCACGCTGCCGCCGCCGACGAAGATCACATCTTGCGATAGCAGCAGGTCCTCGGGGTCGGCGACGTTCGGCATCGGGAACAGCTGCAGATGGCTAACCCGCGCGCCGTGCCGGGCCAGCCATGAATACTGCCGCAGGTAGGCGTCGGCGTCGTCGCCGCCGCCGGTGTTCAGCACGCACACGCGCGGCGCGCCGCGCGCACCGGACAGGGCGAGCGCGTGCGCGATGAGGGGCGGCAGATCGTCGCGCAGGCCGGCGTCAATGCCCCCGATGGCCAGGATGTGCCGCCGCCCGTCAGCTGCCACATCGGCAGGCTATCGTCGCTGCAGGGCGAGCCACTGAGGCGGTCAGGCAGGAGCGAGCCGCTCACGTCGTGGCCGCTTCGCCGGGGACGTGTCGCAGCTTCGGCGCGGAAGGGGTACGGCTATCAGCGACTGCGTGTTCTGCGACATCGCCGCGGGTCGGGTTCCGGCCGACATCGTGCTGCTCGACGAGGAGGTGGTGGCATTCCTCGACGCCCGCCCGGTGTTCAAGGGCCACGTGCTCATCGCGCCGCGCGCGCACGTCGTGACGCTCCCCGACCTGCCCCCGGCGCAGGTAGGCCCCTTCTTTCTCCGCGTGCGGCGGCTTAGCACGGTGATGCCCGCCGCGCTGGGCTGCCAGGGCACGTTCGTCGCGCTGAACAACGTGGTGAGCCAGAGCGTGCCGCACCTGCACGTACACGTCGTGCCGCGGACCCGCGGGGACGGGTTGCGAGGGTTCTTCTGGCCGCGGCAGCGGTACGACTCGCCGGAGGAAGCGGCCGGGTACGCCGAACGGCTGCGGACGGCGCTTGCGGAGCAAGGGCCGGCGAGCGGCTAGCTGATCGCGGTGACGAGGAGACAGGCGGCCGCGGTCAGCTCAGCGACCGCGCCGAGCACGTCCCCGGTGATGCCACCGAGCCGGCGGACGGCCAGCATCGTCAGCAGCACCGAGCATCCGAGGCCAACCGCTACGGCCACCGCGTAGATCGTGCCGAGAGCTGCCGCCGCGCCAACGGCCGCGAGCGCCAGTGCCGCTGCCGCCACCGGATTAACAGTGCCGGCCACGAGAGCCCCGAGCCCGGACGGGCGGGCGCTTCGGACGCCGCGGCGGCACGCCAGCGTGATGGCCAGCCGGGCTGCGACCGTCGCGGCGACGATGCCCAGCGGGCCGCGGCCCAGGCGCTCGGCCTGGGCCAGGGCGCTAACCTGAACCAGCAGCGTCAGCACGAGTGTCACCACGCCGAACGGGCCGATGTCCGAGCGCTTCATGACTGCGAGAGCCTGTGCTGCGGGCAGTCGGCTACCCAGCCCGTCGGCCGTGTCGGCGAGGCCGTCGAGGTGCAGCGCCCGAGTGAGCGCGGCGAGCACGGCGATCGCGAGGACGGCGGAGAGCAGCGGCTCGAGGTGGCCCGCCCGGCAGCCGATCAGCACGCCCGCCGCTACGCCGCCGAGCGCAAGACCCACGACCGGCGCGAGGTACACGGCCGTGGCGACCACCCGGCGGTCCGGTACAACCTCGCCGCCCGGCGTGTCGGCGCGCTGGCGGTCGCCGGGCACTGGCACGGCCGTCAGCAGCGTGACCGCCAGCCGCGGTCCAGCCCAGGGCATGGCACCCGAGCCTACGGTGCCGGATCGCGCGGGGAGTGACATCGCGGGCGTGACCGGCGCGGGCGATTGCGCGGCCGCCGATTGACGGGACCGAACGCGCGGCCGCGCGGCGAGGCGGCTTCGTTCCCCTCTTATCGTCTTATCGCCCGTGGCGGTCGTCCGCGGATAGGTTCGGGACGTGCCGGAGCGACCCGACGTGCTGGCGCCCGTTTCTCGGCCATCGGCAACGATGAGGTGTGACCACCATGTCCGGCGTTAGTGAGCGGCCCTACGTTCTACTCAGCTGCGCGATGTCCGTTGACGGATACATCGATGACACCAGTCCTGATCGGCTCTTGCTGTCCAATAAGGCCGATTTTGACCGGGTTGATGGTCAGCGGGCGCTGGCCGATGCAGTTCTGGTTGGCGCGAGCACCATCCGCCGCGACAACCCGAGACTCCTGGTCCGCTCGTCGGCTAGCCGGTCCGCCCGGCAGGAACGCGGCTTGCCGGTCAGCCCCGTCAAGGTGACGATCACCGGGTCGGGCGATCTCGACCCGCAGGCGAGCTTCTTCACTGCCGGGGGCACCGATGTCTGCAAGCTCGTTTATTGCGCCAGCCCGGCGGTCCGGACCGCACGGGACAGGCTGAACACTGCTCCGGCGACGTCGATCATCGACGCGGGCAGCCCGCCCGACCTGATTAACGTGCTGACCGATCTGGCATCTCGGGGCATCCGGTGGCTGATGGTGGAAGGCGGCCAGAGCATTCACACGCAGTTCCTCGCCGCGGGCCTCGCAGACGAGCTGCAGCTGGTCATCGCGCCGTTCTTCGTCGGCGATCCCGATGCCCCGCGGTTCGTTGGCCCGGCCGCCTTCCCCTGGGACGCTGACCACCGGATGACGCTTGCAGAGACGCGCA
>JASIGS010000683.1 GCA_030052355.1 Streptosporangiaceae bacterium
CCGCTCCCGGCCTGGCTGGTGCTCGACATGTCTCAGGCGATCTCGGGGCCTTACGCTGCGCGCATGCTTGCCGACCTCGGCGCGGACGTAGTGCGGATCGACGGCCCTCGTACCGACGTGACCGAGCACTTCGGTGCCGTCAGGGACGGCAGGTCAGGGATGTTCGCTCAGATGAACGCGGGCAAGCGAAGCGTCGCGGTGGACCTGTCCGTGCCGGGTGCGGCGAAGCTGGTCGCTGACCTCGGCTCTCGCGCCGACGTGCTGATTGAGAACTTCCGCCCGGGCGTCATGGACCGGCTCGGCCTCGGCTATCAGCAACTGTCGGCGGTCAACCCGGCGCTCATCATGCTGTCGGTGTCCGGTTTCGGACAGAGCGGCGCCGACGCGCAGCGACGTGCCCTGGCGCCCGTGATCCACGCTGAGTCCGGGCTTCTCGCCCGGCACGCCGAGCTCGACGGCAGGCAGCCTTCCGACCTTCCGCTCGCACTCGCCGACACGCTGACAGCTCTGCACGCGGCGGTGGCCGTTCTGGCCGCGCTGCACCAGCGGGCAGTAACCGGTGCTGGCCAGCACATCGACCTGAGCATGCTGGCGGCAGTGGCGGTCAGCGACGACCACGCACACGCCCTCCTCGACGCTACCGGCGAGGAATACAGCTCGCGCGGAACGATCTGGGCGGCGCCCGGCGGTCCACTGCTGATAGCCGCCCCGCCCAAGCACGCCTGGGCGATGCTGTCCCGTCGCGGCCTCGTTGCGGACCCGGCGCCACCCGGCTGCGATCTGGCTACCAAGGTGCGACTTCGCCAGCAGGCGATCCAGGACTGGATGAACGGCTTTACCGACAGAGGCAGCCTGCTGGCGCAGCTCGAGTCGGCCGGCGTCGCCTGGGCCGAAGTCCGCCGCAGCGAGGACGTCTTCGCTGGCGGAGCGCATTCGGTCCCGGTTCCGGGCAGCGAGCGCCGGGTGGTCGGACTGCCCTACAGCTTCTCCGCGGCGCAGCCGTCGGTGCGCCGTCCGGCGCCGCGGCGTGGCCAGCACAACACAGAGGCGCTTGCCGACTGGCTTGGGCTTGACGAGCCGGCGATCGCCGAGCTGACCAGGGCGGGCATCTTGCTGGCGGACGAGCCAGCCGCCGCTAACTAGCGGCTGGGCCCGACCCGGTGTTCGCGGACGCGGCCGCCAGCTCGGCCACGGGCGGGTGCGACCGGGTGATGTTGCGCTGCGGCCGCCACACCAGGAAGTAAATGGCGCCGATGACCGCGATGACCACGACGACCACCAGCGTCATCCAGTCGTAGTTGAACAGCAACGACTTGGGACTGTTCAGGCCCGTGGGCACGACGACGTTCAGCAGCATGGCCGCGCCGTAGAGGATCGCGAGGATGTTGACCACGTAAGCCCACGGGCCGAGCCGGAACTTTCCTGCTGGCTTCCAGCCGCGCAGCCGGGCGATCAGGGCCGCGACCGTCACCATGAGGAACGACACGTAGATGCCCGACACCCCGAACGACACGAGCGCGAACAGCGCGTTCAGGTGCGCCGGGTAGGTGACGAACAGGACGTGGATGTTGTGGCTCGGCGTGACGTGCACGAGCAGCGCGAACAGGGCCGGGATGATCGCGCCGAGGAGGATCGCGTAGACCGGGGTCTCGGTCCGGCGTGAAATGTGCCGGAGCAGCCGGTGCCCGGGCACGGCGTGATCCCGCGCGTAGGAAAACGCCACCCTCGCCCCCGCGCCCTGCACGGCGGTGCCGCAGCTGAAGAACGCGAAGCACACCAGGAACAAGATGATGTCCTGGATCGGTTTGCTGCTCACGTTGGAACTGATGATGTAGGGAACGCCCCCGGTGAGGGACGCCGCCGTCGTGTAGCCGGAGTGACTGGCCGGCATGGCCAGAATGAGCGCGCCCACGAGAATGAAGCTGGCGAGGCCGCCGACCAGCAGCGACCTGATGATGCCCTTGGGCACCTGCCTGCTGGCGTCGCGGGTCTCCTCCGCGATGTCCCCGGCCGACTCGAACCCGTAGAAGATGTAGACGTGCGCGAGGATCGCGACCAGCGCCGCCCCGAGCAGCCAGTCGCCGTTGAAGTTCACCCCTAGCGGGTTGGTGGCCAGATGCTCGGCCCCCTGCGTGGTGAACAGGAAGCCAAGCCCGTGGTGGAAGCCCTTGATGCCCAGCAGGATCGCGATGCCGAACGTGCCGAGAATCTCGACGTAGACACCGACCTGGGAGACGCGGCCGAGCAGGTTCACGCCGTACAGGTTGAAAAGTGTCTGCAGGGCGAGCAGCACGAGCGTGATGACGAGGATGTCGTTAGGCGCCGCGGTGTTCCAGTTGACGCCGAACAGGTCGTGGAACAGCGCGCCCACATAGCCGGGGATGCCGGTGTCGACGGACGCCACCGTGATCAGCAGCGCCCAGCCGTATATCCAGCCGACCCACCAGCCATAACCGGAGCCGAGCAGGTTCTTGCCCCACTGGAACAGCGCGCCTGCGAGCGGGTAGTGGCTGCCGAGCTCGGCGAACACCAGCGCGACGAACAGCTGGCCGACCACGACCACCGGCATGAGCCATATGTAGCGTGGCCCGGCGGACCCGACGCCCAGCACGAACAGGGAGTAGATGCCGACCATCGGCGACAGGTAGCAGAACGCGACGCTGAAGTTCTCGAACAGGCTGAGCACCCGGTTCAGTTCCTGCCGGTAACCGAATCTCGCGAGCGTGGCAGCGTCCGCGTCCGCTCCGGCTACACCCGTTACTGACCCATCACCAGGAACCGCAGAGTCGGTCATTGCCATCATCCCTGCCCGTCAGGCGCTTGCGTCACAGCGTGAAGCAGATCCTAGACGGCCAGGGCGGTCTCGGCCATACCTAAAAGGAGGGGTGGTGTCAACCCGTCAGCTGCAGTATGGCGTTCGCCTCGTCGTTGCTGAGCTGGAGCGAGGCGGCCGCGATGTTCTCCGCGACGTGGTC
>JASIGS010000684.1 GCA_030052355.1 Streptosporangiaceae bacterium
TACTTCGCCAGGCAGGCGCGCAGCGGCGGACGTCTCACTCAGCTGTGGCAGGAGGCCGGCAAGCTCGGGTTCATCGGGGTGAACCTGCCGGAGCGATACGGCGGCGGGGGTGCCGGGCTGTACGAGCTCGCGGTCGTGCTCGAGGAACTGGCCGCGGCCGGCTGCGGCCTGCTGATGATGGTCGTGTCGCCGGCCATCTGCGGCACGATCATCGCGAGGTTCGGCACCGGCGAGCAGAAGGAGCGCTGGCTGCCGGGGATCGCCAGCGGGTCGTCGATCATGGCCTTCGGCATCACCGAGCCTGATGCCGGGTCGAACTCGCACCGGCTGGCCACGGTCGCCGCCCGGGACGGTGACCGCTGGGTGCTGAACGGCCGGAAGATCTACATCTCCGGCGTCGACGAGGCGGAGGCGGTACTGATCGTCGGCCGGACGGCCGACGCCAAGACAGGGAAGCTTCGCCCGGCTCTGTTCGCGGTGCCGACCGACGCGCCCGGATTCAGCTACCAGTCGATCGCCATGGACATCGTCATGCCGGAGAAGCAGTACCTGCTGTTCCTCGACGATGTCGTCCTCCCCGCCGACGCACTGATCGGCGAGGAGGGTGCGGCGCTGCTGCAGCTGTTCGCCGGGCTCAACCCGGAGCGGGTCATGGCCTCGGCGATGGCCGTCGGCAGCGGCCGGTTCGCCCTGGACAAGGCGACCGGTTACGCGCGGGAACGAGACGTCTGGGGCGTGCCGATCGGAGCGCATCAGGGCCTGGCTCATCCGCTCGCCCAGGCCAAGATCGAGCTCGAGCTGGCCAGGCTGATGATGCAGAAGGCGGCGACGCTGTACGACTCGGGCGACGACGCGGGGGCCGGGGAGGCGGCAAACATGGCGAAGTACGCCGCGGCCGAGGCCAGCATCAGGGCCGTCGATCAGGCGATCCAGTCCCTTGGCGGCAGCGCGATGACGCAGGAGTTCGGGCTGGCGTCGATGCTGGCCAACGTGCGGGTGACCAGGATCGCGCCGGTCAGCCGGGAGATGATCCTCAACTACGTGGCGCAGCACTCGCTCCGCCTGCCCAAGTCCTACTAAGGGTTGCGACCCTGCGAGGAGGTAGTCGCGGTATGGCTGACCAGCTCGTGCGGTACTCGGTCGACCGGGCGATCGCCAGGGTGACGCTGGACTCACCGCGCAACCGCAATGCGCTGTCCGCGGTGCTGGTCGAGCAGCTCGCCGCGGCCCTGTCGGCGGCGGCCGCCGACGACGCCGTGCGGGCGGTCGAGCTGAACCACGAGGGCTCGACGTTCTGCGCAGGGGCCGACCTGGCCGAGGCCAGGCAGGGCGGGATGAAGGCCGGGACGCTCCGGGTGCTGGCGCTGCTGCGGCAGATGGTCGCGCTGGACAAGCCGGTGGTGGGCAGCATCAACGGGCACGCGCGGGCGGGCGGGCTCGGGCTGGTAGGGGCGTGCGACATCGTTGTGGCTGGTCCGGCGTCCACGTTCGCGTTCACCGAGGTCAGGCTCGGCTTGGCGCCGGCGATGATCTCGCTGACCACGCTGCCGAAGCTCGACCCGCGCGCGGCCAGCCGCTACTACCTGACCGGCGAGACGTTCGGCCCGGCGACGGCGGAGCGGATCGGCCTGGTCACCGAGGCGGTCGAGGACATCGACCAGGGCACGACGGCGGTGCTCGACGCACTGCGCGCCGCCTCCCCGCAGGGGCTGCGCGAGACCAAGCCGCTGCTGACCGCGGCGATCCTGGACGGGTTCGAGGCCAGGGCGGACGCCCTGGCCGAACAGTCCGCCAGGTTGTTCGGGTCGCCAGAGGCGGCCGAGGGAATGGCGGCGTTCCTGGAGAAAAGGCCGCCGGCGTGGCTGCCGCAGTAGGGCCGGTGGCTACGCCGGCTGCTTAGGGACCTCGGTGACGGCTTGCTGCCTGACGTTCTTCGGGCACAAGTCAGGAGCGCCCCGCACCCGGATGCAGTAGAGCTTGCCGATGGCCTCGAAATGCGTGCTGTTGCCCGGGAAGTAGGCCGACACGAGCGCACCGTTTGGCCAGCCGTCCCGCGCCTTGGTCGAGGCCTTGAACCGGCCGTCGGCGTTGGCTTTGATGTTTTTCCTTAGCCAGTAATACGTCGGGCCCGGCAGCCGGATGACAATCCAGACTTTCTGCTTGCCGTAATCGCGCCAGCGGCTGAGCCAAACCTCTAGCTGGCCGCTGACCGTGATCTTGCCGTTCCTGGCGACCGTGAGCGGAGACACGCTCACCGAGGCGATCTGGGTGAAGTATTTCCACCGGTACACCGCGCGGCTTTCCGCGCTCAGGTAGTTCGCTGTAGATGGGACGTACGCGCGGTAGTAGGCGCTGGCCGAAGGCATCAGCTGCGTGACCGTGAAGTACGACCGGTCATCGCCGTGGCAGGACGGGCCGCCGGCGACCGTCATCTGGCCCCAGCTCAGGAACTGCCACGGGCCATACCGGCCCTTGGAGTACTGGACGATCACGATGCCGTCCGGCGCGCTGAAGCCGGGCACGGTCACCGCCACGCAACCGGACACGGTGACCAGTTCGCGGGTGCTCAGCGAGGCGGAGAACGACTTGACGGACAGCGGCACCTGGACGTGGATGGTGCCGGTCGCTTGAGACTGGGCGAGCAGGACGCCGTCGCCGACCAGGACCGACCAGGCCGCACCGTCGCTGGGGGGGTAGGTCAAGCTGAACTGACCGTTGCTATTGGTGGTCAGGGAGGTCTTGCTGTCGCCCGTCGTGACCTCGACCGGGTAGTCGCCCAGCGGTTCAAGCTGGCCGTCGCTCTCATAGGAAGCCGTCCCGGTCAGGGTGGCCTTGACTTTGCTGCCGTACACAAAGTCCTCGGGTGTCACCTGAGCCGACACGCTGGTTGTGTCCTCATCCACGGAGGTGGGCAGCGAAACGCTGGCAGAACCCCAGCTCTGGTTTTCCATGACCTCCACGTCGTACTGGTCAGTCGGTACCAGCGTCGCCGACCCCGAGAACGTGCCGTCCGCCGCTGAGGTGGCGATCTGGGTCTCCGTTGAGCTCGTCAGGTCATCAAGGACGACCGGGACGCTGTCAATGCCGGAAGCCTGCGCCGCGCCAGGCAGGACACCCGTCACCTGGCCGGAGATCGTCACGGCGTTGTTGTAGCTGATCGGCGTAGCGGTCGCGGTGACCGCAACGCCGGTGTAGACGAAGGCCAGGTCTGCCTGGTCCGGCGCCGTGAGCCCGGAGTCGGTCTCGTCGGCGTCGGTGGCGTCAAAGGCCATCGAGTAGGTCCCCGGGAGTAGTTCGCCCTGCGACCCGCCCTCCGGGATCGTGAGATCAAACGTCTGCTGGCTGGTGTCCGACTGGGACTCGGCCACCATCGGCAGCTGAAGCACGGGCGGCGTCGAGTCGGAGCAGGTACTGACCGAGGAGGGGCAGAAGTCAACGGTCATGGTCTCGATGGCCAGCTCGTTGGCGTCGTCGGCGGTGACCGTCAGCACATCCGGATTGCCGTTGGTGAAGGTCACCGAGCTGATGCTGATCATGCCTTGGGCACCGGCCGCGGCGGGCAGGCAGACGACAGCAAGGAGCACAGCGGCGGCTCCGAGCAGCACGCTGATGCATGAGCGGAAATGCATTGCGGCGTTCCCCCCTGGAACAAGCTGGGACAAGGTTAGCCGCAATCGTGAGCTTTGAGTGCGCGTTCAGCCACGGACTTTTTGCGTGGGTCGGCCGTCGGCCCGGCGCGGCTCCGGGCCGCCGTGGGCGAGTTCCCTGATACTGGGCCTTTCCGGAACGGCGGCCGGGGGAGGGCGGATAGCTCGTGCGCAGCAGGCGATACGAACACGACGTGCTGGTGCCGCCTTCGCGTCGGCCCGCGAAGCCCCCTCAGGTTGCGGCGGAGAACGGGCTGGTCGTCGAGGATGGCGCCGGTGACTTCTGCGGAGCCGTGGTCGGCTGCGAGAAGGACGCCGTCACCCTGGAGGACCGCTTCGGCAGGCGGCGGGTGTTTCCGCTGGCCGGCACGTTCCTGCTGGAAGGCAGGCGGGTCGAGCTGGTCAGGCCGGCGCCCGCCAGGACGGCGCCAGGCCGCACGGCCCGCACCGCATCCGGGTCCATCGCCGCGCCCGCGGCCAGGGCGCGGGTGGCCCGGGCCAGCCGGATCTACGTCGAGGGCAAGCACGACGCCGAGCTGGTGGAGAAGGTCTGGGGCGACGACCTTCGCGACGTCGGCGTGGTGGTGGAGTTCCTCAACGGCATCGACGACCTGCCAGCGGTCGTGGCCCAGTTCGCCCCGGAGCCCGGCCGCAGGCTGGGCGTGCTCGTCGACCACCTGGTCGCGGGCTCCAAGGAGAGCAAGATCGCTGCGGCCGCCGCCAGCGAGCACGTCCTTGTTGTCGGCCACCCGTACGTCGACGTCTGGGCGGCGGTGAAGCCAGCCGTGCTCGGCATCGGGTCCTGGCCTGACGTCCCGCGCGGTACGCCGTGGAAGGACGGCGTGCTGGCCGCCGTCGGCTGGCCGCCGGACACCGCCGCGGCCTGGCGCCGGATCCTGACCGCGGTGCGGTCCTACGCGGACCTCGAGCCCGCGTTCCTCGGCCGGGTCGAGGAGCTGATCGACTTCGTCACCGCTCCGGGCACCGGCTGACTGCTGACGCGGCGTTCCCGGGAGTCGGGCTAGCGTTGGCCCAATGGCGACGATCTGGGCCGAGGGAGAGTGACGACGTGACGCTACGGCGCGCCAGGCCAGACGAGGCGAACACGCTGACCGACCTGGCCCTGGCGGCTAAAGGGTTCTGGGGCTATGACCAGGCATTCATCGAGTCATGCCGGGCCGAGCTTACTTTCAGCCCGGATGAGGTCGCACGGCGGCACATCGTGGTGGCCGACCGGGACGGACTAGTGGTCGGGTTCTACAGCGTGGATGGCGAGCCGCCGGTCGGCGAGCTCGGCAACATGTGGGT